>JAMOTQ010000028.1 GCA_027068365.1 Methanocaldococcus sp. | reverse complement strand
GCAATAGAGATTTTTAATGAGGAAGAGGTTGAGACGGTTATACACTGTGGGGATTTTGTTAGTTTGTTTGTTATAAAAGAGTTTGAAAACTTAAACGCCAATATTATAGCTACTTATGGAAATAACGATGGAGAGAGATGTAAATTAAAGGAGTGGTTAAAGGATATAAATGAAAAAAATATAATTGATGATTTTATATCAGTTGAAATTGATGGATTAAAGTTCTTTATAACCCATGGTCATCATCAATCTGTTTTAGAGATGGCTATTAAATCTGGTTTGTATGATGTTGTTGTTTATGGGCACACACATGAGAGGGTTTTTGAAGAGGTTGATGATGTTTTAGTTATAAATCCAGGGGAGTGTTGTGGTTATTTAACTGGCATTCCTACTGTTGGGATATTAGATACTGAAAAGAGGGAGTATAGAGAAATTGTTTTAGAGTAAAAGATTTAAATTACTTTTTTATTATTTATCTTAATCTCTAAAAAAATGGAAGATGGTGAGATTGTGAAAGTTTTATTAATTGGAGGAGGAGCAAGAGAAAGTGCAATAGCTCATGCTCTAAAAAAGAATGAAGAAGTAAAGTTATACACATTGATGAAAAATAAAAACCCGGGAATTGCAAGGTTATCGGAAGAGGTTAAGTTAGCAAAAGAAACTGACTTAGATGCAGTTAAAGAATTTGCTGAAAAAATTAAACCGGATTTAGCTGTTATAGGCCCAGAAGCTCCTTTGGATGTTGGAGTTGTTGATTTGTTGGAAGATTTAGGAATTCCAGCAGTTGGACCTAAAAAGGCAGCTGCTCAAATAGAAACAAACAAAGAATTTATGAGGAATTTATTCAAAAAATACAATATAAAAGGTTCTTTGATGTATAAGGCATTTGAAGAGTATGGGGAAGAGTTGGAGAGTTTTATTGATGAATTGACTGAGAAAGGTATTAAAGTTGTTGTTAAGCCGGTTGGATTGACTGGTGGGAAGGGAGTTAAGGTAGTTGGAGAGCAGTTAAAAGACAATGAGGAAGCAAAGAAATATGCCAAGGAAATTTTTGAAACTGGTTTAGGAGGAGGGAAGGTTTTAATTGAAGAGAAATTGGAGGGAGTTGAATTTACATTACACGGATTTGTTGATGGAGATACAATAAAATTTACACCATTTGTTCAAGACCATCCTCATGCATTGGAGGGAGATGAAGGAAGTATAACAGGAGGTATGGGTTCCTACTCCTGTCCAGACCATAAACTACCATTTATGACTGAGGAGGATGTAAAAACTGCAAAGGAAATAATGGAAGAGACGGTTAAAGCATTAAAGGAGGAGGTTGGGGGCTATAAGGGAATTTTATATGGACAGTTTATGCTAACTAAGGATGGACCTAAGATTATTGAATACAATGCAAGATTTGGAGACCCTGAGGCAATGAATTTATTGGCTATATTAAAGAATGACTTTTTGGAGGTTTGTGAGGCAATAGTGGATAAAAAACTTAAAGATGTGGATGTTGAGTTTGAAAATAAAGCGACTGTTTGTAAGTATGTGGTTCCTAAGGGTTATCCTGACAATCCTGTTAGGGGGGAGCCAATAACTGTTGATGAAGAGGCAATTAAAAAAACTGGGGCTATATTGCATTATGCCTCAGTTAATGAAGAGAATGGAAGTTTATACATGACGGGTTCAAGGGCTGTTGCTGTTGTTGGAGTTGCCGATACAATTGAAGAAGCTGAGAAGATAGCAGAGGAAGCAACTAAATACATTAAAGGAGAGGTATATCATAGGAGGGATATAGGTAAAAAAGAGCTTATTAAGAAAAGAATAGAAAAGATGAAAAAGTTGAGGGGTGAGTAATTCTCCCATTTAATTTTATTTCATACTCTAATAATTTCTTTATACATTAGGTAGCATATTAAAACCCCAGAAATTACTGCGGAGCTTAAAACCATCCACATAATAACGATTTGTATTTCCGCCGCATGTAGTGGATTTGCTCCACTTAACAACATCCCAACCATTGCCCCTGGGATAAAGATAACTCCTACTGATTTTGTTCTATTCATTTGCGGTATTATTGCTGATTTTACAGCATTTTTTATAAATGGTTTTAGTGCCTCTAATTCAGTAGCTCCCAAAGCTAAATATCCAAATAAAATATCCTTTTCTGATTTAACTAAGTCAATTATTTTGTCCAGTGCTAAATGAATTGTGTTCATTGTATTTCCAATAACCATGCCCATTAGTGGGATTACATAAATTGGCTCAAATTTTATTACATGGGAGATTAATAGTATTGCCAGTGAAACAGTTGCAGTAGTTAAAAATGTAATAAATAAGCTAATAAAAAGCTTTGTTTTATTATTTAGATTGATTTCCTTCATTATTAAGTAAGATGCTAATGTAATCATTACAAAAATCATTAAAAATGCTCCTATCATCCCATAAGAAAAAATATAAAGTAAAACAAATCCTAAAATAAGCAGTTGGATTAATGCCAATATTGAAACATATAGTATTTTTTTCTCAATGCCTAA
>JAMOTQ010000027.1 GCA_027068365.1 Methanocaldococcus sp. | reverse complement strand
CTCAGGAATCTCTAATCTAATCTCAACATACTCTGGTTTAATTTCATAACCGTCCAATATAACAGACCCTTCTTTCAATTTGTCCATTAACTCCTTAGCATCTGCTTTATTCAATGCCTCAACAACCTTTGGAACCTCGCTTTTGTATCTCTTACCTAACTCTCTGTAATTTGGTTTTATTATATACTTGCTACCTTCAACTTCTCCAAATTTGATATTTTTAACATTACCCTGCTCTTTTATTATACATTCAAATCTTTCAACTGCCTTTTTAACCTCTTCATTTCCAGCAATAGTTATTTCTTTTAATGGATATCTTAAAGTGTATTTTATCCTATCCCTTCCTCTATATATTGCATCAACTACATCTCTAACTATTGCCATATCTCTCTCTAACTCCTCATCAATAAACTCCTCATCAACCTCTATTTTATTCATAAAGATACTTTCTTCCATATCTTCTGTTTTTAGATTTTGATATATTGCCTCAGCAGTATGTGGAGCTACCGGAGCTAATATTATGGCTAACTTTAATAAAACATAGTAGAGTGTTTGATATGCCGCTAATTTATCAACGTCATCTTTTTCCTTCCATGTCCTATCCCTAATCAACCTAATATACCATCTACTTAGATCATTTAATATGAAATCCTTTAATGTCCATGTGTATGTGTGGAAGTAAGGAACTTCAAGGTTTTCAATGGCTATCTTAGCAACTGTATTTATCCTACTCAAAATCCACTTATCTTCATCTTTTAGATATTTAAAGTATTTTTCATCTGGTTTAAAGTTATCTAAAACCATGTAATTTACTGCAAACATGTAAGCATTCCACAATGTATTGAATAAGCTTAAAACATCGTCCATTTCACTCCATACAAATCTCAAATCCTCCCAAACCTTGTTTGCACTCAATAAATAAAATCTTAACAAATCAGCCCCGTATTTTTCAACAACATCGTCCGGATTAACTATATTTCCTAAGCTTTTACTCATCTTGTCTCCTTTTTCATCCAAGGTAAAGCCATGCATTAAACATTTTTTGTATGGAATGTCGTTAAATACAATAGCTGATAGTGCATGCTGTGAGTAAAACCATTTAGTAACTTGGTCATTCCCCTCTGTTATAAAGTCAGCTTTTTTTAATGTTTTTGAGCCAATTGATGCATAAGGAGCTAAACCAGAGTCAAACCAAACATCTAAGACATCTGGGACTCTTCTCATCTCTCCTCCACATTCACATCTCAACTTTATTTTATCAACTGTTGGTTTGTGTAAATCATTAATCTCTCCAACTTCATCTTTGTTTATCATCTTTTCCTCTAACTCTTTAACGCTTCCCACAACAATGTATTTTCCACACTTTTCACAAACCCAGACAGGGAGAGGAATACCCCAATATCTCTGCCTACTTATATTCCAATCCCCAACAAACTTAACCCCATTTATATATCTTGTTTCAACCCAGTGCGGAATCCACTGAACTGTTTTGGCATGCTCTATAATGTTATCTTTAATCTTTGATATCTCTAAGAACCACTGCTCTGTTGCCCTAAACAAGAGAGGTGTTTTACATCTCCAACAGTGTGGATAACTGTGCTTTATCTTTCCAGCATAAACCAACAATCCTTTATCTTTTAAAGTTTCAATTATCTCTGCATCAGCATCTTTAACAAAAATGCCCTTCCATTTTCCTTCTGTGTATTTACCTTCATCGTCTATTGGTGAATATATTGGTAAGTTATATTTCTTACCAACTTCAAAGTCCTCCTCCCCATGTCCCGGGGCAGTGTGAACTAACCCAGTTCCTCCCTCTAATGTTACATGCTCTCCTAAGATAATTGTATGGGCAGTTTCTAATTCTGCAAATTCTTTTTGCCTCTCATTCTCCTCCAACAATGGATGAATATATTTTATTCCTTCCAATTCTTTTCCTTTAACTTTTTTGATTATTTTGTAGTTTTTGATGTTATGGACTTTTTTAGCTTTGTTTATAACTTCATCAACTAATTTTTCAGCAATAATCCAGACCTCTTTTTTGTCATCAAACTCTATCTCTACATATGCATAGTCGTAATCAGGATGAACAGCAACAGCTAAGTTTGCTATTAAAGTCCATGGTGTTGTTGTCCAAATAACGATGTATGTGTTTTCTTCATTTGCCAATTTGAATTTTACATAAACGGATGGGTCGTAGACCTCCTTATATTCTCCTCTAACTTCATGCTCAGCTAAGGCAGTTTCACATCTTGGACACCAATAAACAACCCTCAAATCTCTCGTTAATAACCCTTTCTCATGAGCAACCTTTAATGTCCACCAACCAATTTCCATGTATTCCTTAGTTATTGGCATGTATGCATTTTCCCAATCCAACCAAACTCCCAAGTTTTTAAATTGATTTTCCATAATTTCTTTGTGTTTTAAAGCAAATTCCTTACATTTTTCTATAAATTGCTCTACGCCAATTTTTGTTTCTATTTCTTTCTTGTTTTTTATTCCAAATTCATTTTCAACTTTAACCTCTATTGGTAATCCATGCATGTCCCATCCAGCTTTATCTAAGACATTATAACCCTGCATTCTCTTAAATCTCAAATA
>JAMOTQ010000026.1 GCA_027068365.1 Methanocaldococcus sp. | reverse complement strand
TGTTAGAAGGAGATTTCCAATATTGGGACATATTTCGTTATCCATGAGAGCTTTCTTTATTTTGGAAAGAATCAGAATCGATAAAAAGATTAGTTGGTATGAACTTAGAAGAAAACTAAATCGAATATCCGTTGGAAATGCTATAATCACTTTATGTAAAGAAGTTGGGTTATCTTTAATCTAAATATTTAAATTAATTTGTGAAAGTCCTATATAATTTGATTTTTTATAACTTTATAAGTATTATATTCTTTTATATTTTTTTATTTATTTTTTATAGATAGTTTAATAAAAAGTTAAACTTGACAGCTCTCTACTGAAAAGAAAATATACTCATGGTATTATTTGAGTTGGAAGATGTATTCATAAATTTCAATACTTTAAAAAACTTTAAATTTTACTAAGGGAATTGAAGAATAGTTAATTTAATCTATGATAAGTTGGATATAAAAAGAGTTATTGAAAGTAACAAAAATACTTATAGGAAAAACTTGGAATATATTAAATAAATTTAAAAAAATTGTAAAACGGGAGAGTGTTAATTTTGAATATAACTCAAAAAAGTGGGGCAGGAGAGATTACTAAAATTTCTATAAATATGAAGGAGTGGGGTTAGAATGACTAATGCGATGAAGATTATTGAAATGTTGAGGATTATTGATAATAGGGCAAAATTTATGGGTATTAAATTGAATATGATGAAAAATTTATTAGAAAAATATAAAGATAATAAGGAATTGTTAAAAGAAGTTTTAAAATTGACAGAAGGAACACGGCTACATGAGCTTATATTGGAGGCATATCCTCCTCTTGAAGAGTTAAAAAGAGAAATGAATAAAGAGGAGTATAAAATTAAAATTACTTTGAATATTTCTAAAAGTAATGAAAAAGAAAAAAAAGAATTTTGCACTTTTGAAGGTTTTGTATCACTTATTGCATATATAAAGGAGTATTTAAGAAAATATTATTTAGGAAATACTGTAAAAAGAATATTTTATGATATTGGGAAAGATTATGCAATTAAATTGGGGATTAATACTTATGAAGATATGATTGAGTTTATGAAAGAAGAGCTTGGAGAAACAATTATTGATAAGTCGGAACCTTTAACAGTTATAGTTAAAGATAATAAAGAATGTAAAAACTGTAAAGCGTCGGAACCAATATGCTATTTAACAGCAGGATTTATAGCTGGATGTTTAGAAAATATGGCTAATAGGAAGTATATTGTAGAGGTTACAGAGGAAAAATGTCAAGCTGTTGGAGACCCATATTGTCTATTTACTACAAAAAAATCAATAAGGTTAGAGTAATTGTATTTATGTTTTTTATTATTTTTATTTTTTAATGTTTAGTCTTCTTTCCACATTACAGCAAAGTCCTTCAATGCTCTTTTTACTCTATCTATATTTCCTTCAATAATTACCTTATCTTTCTCGTCACTGTATTCAAATATAACTCCATGCCACTCTCCTAAATCGCTTAATCTTTCAATCTGTATTTCTTTTTGTAGTTTCACTCTTATTGATTCTACTTTACCTCTTTTTTTAACTTCTTTATTATAATTGCTTTTACTTAATGGGAATTTAACATTTAGTTCTCCTCTAACTGCTTTAATCATCTTATTTAAATATTTTTCAGTTAGTTCAGTATCACACAAACTAAACAATTGAGATTGTATAAAGTTTAACTCTTTTTCAACATTTGCTAATACATCTATTGAGGCATGAGGGTCTAAAATGTAATAGGAAAGGAGGGCATTGGATAATCTAAGCTTTTCAAAAACAATCTCAGGAACTTTAATTCCTCTATTAACCAGCTCAGACGATAACTCAGATAATACAACCCACTGTTTATCTAAGTTTCTCGCATCCTTCATTTCCTTAACCTCTCAATATATCTTTTTAGAACTTGCTCACTATCATAATTAATTCTAACACTCATCTTCTTAAACTCTTCCTTCAATTTTTCTATATCTGTATCTTTATCTATAAAAAATACTTGATAGCTTGTTGTTGAGTTTATATTAAATATGGCTACTTTATCGTTATCTTTCAACTCTCTGTTTTCTATAGCTGCTCTAACTTTAACAAAGTTTTCCATTTCACTATTTAATGCTTCTTTAACGGTTAATATTGATATTAAAGTGGCAACAAATTCAACATCTTTATTCATAGTACCCCTCAAAATTTAAATTATTTCTATTCTTCTTTAAATTTAATCTCTTCCTCTGGCAATATATAAAATACATAATTTTCTCTCTTAGCCGGAACTTCTTTTAAGAACAATACAATCCCATTAACAGGAGTATTTACAAAACTTATATCTCCCTTTCTACTTTGTAATGCTGCTATTCTATGCCCTTCTAAGATTCTACAACCAAAATCTACAATCGGATAAACCTTATAACCCTCAGCAGGAACTTCCAATAATCTTGTTCCCTTTTTAATGTAAGTTATTTGCTTAACTCCCCCAACTTCATACTCTATGAGCATATCTCTCGTTACTTGCCCCATTAATACATAGTTATCAAAATCATCGTATATAACTTGATACAAAACCTTTCCATCTCCGCTATACTCCTCATCTTTATCTAAAAACTTTATTACTTTTCCATTATTTTCAATAACTACTTTCCTACCCTCATGCTTCTCAGCATTTTCAACATATAACCTTGGAATTTTCATATTGTCCACCTTAATAAACTCTACTCATTATAAAATCAGCTAAGTCCTCTAAGACCTTCCTCCTATCTTTATCAAATATCTTTAAATAGTCCTTAGCTTCTTCAGTTTTTTGTTTCATAAGGTCTTTGGCATATTCAATTGATGGTTTTAATATTTCAATTGCTTCCTTAATCTCTTCATCCCCAATATTTTTATTTCCTAAGATTTCTAATAACCTTTTCTTTTTCCCCTCATCCAATGTTTTTAAAGCGTGAATAACAATTATTGTCTTTTTACCCTCTCTTATATCACTTCCAACTGGCTTACCAATTTTATTTTTGTCTCCAATTAAATCTAAAACATCATCTTGTATTTGAAATGTCAGCCCTATTCTTTTTGCATATTCTTTTAATGCCTCCCTCTCCTCTTCATTACAATCTGCCATTACTGCCCCAATCTCTACAGATGCCTCCAACAAAGCTCCTGTTTTTTTTCTAATCATCTCTAAGTATTCTTCCATTGTTGGATAATAGGATTCAAATTCCATGTCCATTGCCTGCCCTTCGCAAACTTCAACACATGCCTTTGATAAAATTTTTAAAACTTCATGTGCCTTTTTGTTATCTTTTATTCTTGAAACTGCCTCAAATGCTTTGGCATATAATAAATCCCCAGCTAAGATAGCCATTGGTTCCCCATAAACAACATGGACTGTTGGCTTTCCTCTCCTCTTATCATCGTTGTCCATAATGTCATCGTGTATTAGTGTATAGTTATGAATTAGCTCAACAGCAGCAGCTGCTGGTAAGACCTCTTCGATATTATCTTTTTTTAACATGTATGTTATAACTGTTAGATAGGGTCTAATTCTTTTTCCTCCAGCAAATAGAAGATGCTTTGATGCGTTATATAACTTATCATCTCTATCTACATAGGTCCTTAGTTCTTCATCAATTTTTTGTAAAATATTTTTATCAAAGAGCATAATTCCACCTCTTTTTAAATAATTCTTTCAAAGCTCAGACACTGCCCATTCCTCAACAGATGAACATCTTCTCCCAATCTATATCCCTCTTCCTCAGCCAATTTTGTATATTCAGCGGTTAAGTTAAAGTCACCATGTGATGGAATGATATGCTCAGGATTTAACCATCTCAACATGTCTCTATGGTCTTCTTTTGCGGCATGCCCTGAAACATGGGCTCCTTTAAATATTCTAACTCCTAACAACTTTAACCTTGATTCAAGCATGTATCTTTGGGCGGCATTCATTGGATTTGGAATCGGGTCTGCTGAAAACACAACACAGTCATATTTTTCAAACTTATATGGCGTTTTGTTTGTTGCCATTCTTGATAACACAGCCCCTTCTTCCCCTTGGTGTCCTGTGGCTATTATTAAATATTTCTCTTTACCCTCTTTGACTATATTCTTTAATGCCATCTCTATTGAACTTGGGTCTCCGTAAATCCTTAAATCTTCTGGAAATTTGACCAATCCAATATCTTGGGCTATTCCACAGTATCTCATCATACTTCTTCCTAATAAAATAGGAGTTCTCCCCATTTTTTCAGCTATATCTGTGATTGATTTTATTCTTGCAATATGGGAGGAGAATGTTGTTACAATAACCCCATTTTTGTCATTATCTGCCGCTAATAAATCATTTTTTAATAAACCAGAGGCAATAATTTCTGGCGGTGTTTTGCCTTCGTGGTTTATTCTTGTTGTCTCAGATATAAAGCAGAGAACTCCATTTTTACCAACTTTTTTTATTGCTCTATAATCTGGTCTCTCACCAACAACTGGGAAGTTGTCAAATTTAAAGTCGTTACCATAAACTATTGCCCCATAAGGGGTATGTAAAACAGGTAAAACAGCATCTGGAATACTGTGGGTTATTCTAATAAATTCCAACGTTATGTTTGGAGTCAGGTCTATAGATTCCCCAGCATTTAAAACAATTAATGGATTTCTGACGTCGAATTTTTTCTCACTTAAAATTTCTCTTTTAACTAATTCAATTGTATATGGTGTTCCAATGATTGGGGCGTTGTATCTGTGGGCTAATTTAGGAACTGCCCCAATATGGTCCAAATGCCCATGAGATAAAACAATGGCTTTGACCTCTCCTTCAATATTTTTCATAACTGTATCGTTTGGGATTATGCCCTTTTCAATTAACTCCAAGCTATGAAGTTTTGATATGTCTGTATCTTCATGAATTAAAACCCTATCCAATCTAACTCCCATATCTAATATTATTATCTCCCCATCTACATTAACTGCTGTCATATTTCTTCCAACTTCTTCATAACCTCCAATGGCAATAATCTCCAATTTCACACTCTCACTTCCTCACTGTTTTTAATTTAAACATTTGTTTAATTTAACTAAATATTTAAATTTACAGAATTCTATTTAAGGTAAAAAATAATTTAACAATACAACTACCAATAAATAACAATGCTAACATTACAACCTTTGGGAAATCCATTCTTTTAAAGTTCCTTTAACAATGTAGGGGGTTTTTTTAAGTTCTTCAATATTTTCAGCTCCAACTAAGAACATTGCTATTTTCAACTCTTTTATGTAGTTTTCCAGAATTTTAACAACTTCCTCCCAACCCTTTAAACTTGCTTTTAATATGGGTAGAGCAACGGCACAACAATCACAACCAATTGCCATGCATTTAGCTATATCTAACCCACTTCTTATACCTCCAGAACCAATGATTATGCCATCATAAACACTTTTTACCTCAAATATTGATGCAGCAGTTGGAATACCCCAATTAGCAAATTTTTCAAGTAGATTTTTTATTTTTTCATCTTTAACCCTGTATATTTCAACTTTTGCCCATGAAGTGCCTCCACTTCCTTGAACATCAATTGCATCAAAGCCAATATCTTTTAACATTAAAGCATCTTCCTTTGAAAAACCCTCTCCTACCTGTTTAGCAATAAATGGGATATTTTTATAGCTTTTTTTGTAATTTGAAATAACTTCTTTAAGCTTATAGACGTTTTTAAAGTTTAAATCACCTTCTGGCTGTATAATCTCTTGTAATGGGTTGAAATGTATGGCAATGGCATTGGCGTCTATCATTTCAACTGCCTTATCTATAACCTCCTCATCCCAACCATCAACAATGAAATTAACTGCCCCTAAGTTACCTATAACTAAATTGTTTGTATAATCTCTAACAACGCTATAGGTATCTATTAAATTGTTATTGACTATTCCAGCCCTTTGAGAGCCAACACCCATTCCTAAGCCAAGTTCTTCAACTGCCTTAGCAATGTTTTTATTTATCTCTCTTGCTTTACTATGTCCCCCAGTCATACCAGAAACGATTATAGGGGCAGATAACTTTTTTCCAAATAATTTTATTTCTGTTTCTATATCATTAAAATTTATTCCACATGTTCCTTTGTGTATTAGCTCAATATCCTCCAATAGTGTCGTTTTTTCATATTCAACGTTACAATAACTACATAAAAATATATGTTCTAATTTCCTAACTTCTATTTCATTTCTATTATTAACCATAATTTCACCAAATACTATATAAACATTTGTGTCCTGTGTAAAATTTTTAATTAACAGATTGAAAATAGTATTTAAAAAACTTTGGTTTAGCTTTATTAAAAATCATTAAAAATCTAAAAGAGCAAAAATAATAATATAAAAAAAGTTAAATTTAATTTTTTATTCTATCCCCAGTTTCTTTAAAACTGGGTCGACTGAAATTGCATGGACGCTAACAGCTAAGTCCTCTGGTTTCATTCCAAATGCCAAACCTAATAACTGGCTTAAATGTAAAACTGGCAAGTTGTATTCTTCCCCAAACTTCTCTTTTATCTCTACTTGTCCTCTATCAAACTGTAAGTGACAGAATGGACAGACATTTACGGTGCAATCAGCTCCTGCTTCAAGCATGTTTCTTATTTTTTCTCTTGTCATGTCCAACGCTGTTTCTAAGAATCTTGCTCTAACTCCTCCTCCTGCTCCACAGCACATTAAGTAATCTTTATAGATAACTGGCTTAGCCCCTGTTGCAGAAACTATATCTTCTAATAATCTTGGTCTTTCTGGTGAATCTAAATGCTTAACATCACTTGGTTTTAAGAAGTGGCATCCATAGTGAATAGCGACATTTAAATTATTTAAAGGTTTTACGACTTTCTCTCTTATTTTCTCTGCTCCAATGTCTTTATAAATTAATTCAGCAAAGTGTCTGACTTTAACAGTTCCCTTGTATTGCTTACCAATTTTATCCAATTTTTCATTTACAAAGTCCAATGCTTCTTTATTCTCATGCAATATGTGAGCCGCTTCATATAGAGAACCGTAACAACCGTTACAGACAGTTACAATATCTAATCCCATCTCCTCTGCAATGCATAAGTTTCTTGCCGCCAATGTGAGCCATGTTTTTTGGTCGAATGAACCAAAGACCCCGGGAGCTGGACAACATGAAGCCCCTGGCATGTATTCTAACTCAACGCCTAACTCTCCCATAACAATTTTTGTTGCTTTCTCAATTCCTGGATATCTATGTGGCATTATACAACCCAAAAAAAATGCATATTTCATTTTATCACCAGATTTAATTTTTGGCGTTTTATGTAATTTTATATGCCTATTTTTCATCATTTACCTTATTTCACTTATTTTTGTTAAATTGGATTTATTTTTTATTGTTTTTCTTTTAAGTCCATTTTTTCCCAATCAAATCCTATTAACTCATCAAATTTGAGTTCTTTAATTAATGTCCTAACCTCTTCTAAGTCCTTCTCACTAAATTGAGCTGTTGGTGATTTTGCAGGTAAGCCAAGTTTTCCCCTTAGTTCAACGATTTGTTTGTTTGCAGGAACTGCGTGTCCAAATCTTAAAACATAAGATGCGGTTTTTCTATGTGCTAATGCCATGTTTCCTTTTTTTGTGGCGAGGTTTCTTAAAGTTTTTATTATCTCTGTTATCTTTACATCTCTTGGGCATCTTTCATAACATGTATAGCAGGTTGTGCAATACCAAATATCATCACTATCTAAAACATCATCTAATCCAAATAAAACCTTTCTTAAAACTTTTCTTGTTCTGTAAGCTGTTCTTCTTCCACTTGGACAGCTACCTGTGCATGTTCCACATTGATAGCATGCTTTTATTGACCTTACTACTGCTTCACCTAAGACCAGTTTTCCTTCTTCAATAACCTCATTTACAAGGTTTTTATTTAGTTCTTCTGTTCTTATCACTGCCATATTATCACCTCACATTATGGTTGGGCAATATTATATATATAGTTAGAAACATCGAATGTTAGTATTGGACAGTTGTATAATATCCCCCCATATAAATGAGGTTTAATAAATAGGGGTAAAAAAATAAAGAATAAAGATAAGAATGATAAAAGTAGCTATTCTAAGGTAGGGATTTCTATTAATTTTAAAATTTCTTTAAATAAAATTAAAGGGGATTTTATGAGGATTACAATTTACAGCCCACACGTTTATACTTATGGTGCTATGCTTGTTGGTGGAGTTTTAAAACATAAGGGTTATAATGTTCATTTAGTTAGGAAATTAGATAAAACACTATTTTTAAAGTCAGATGTTGTTATATTTAGTTTATATTCAACTTTACATATATTAGATAAAGATATTAGGGAAATGGTAGATTTTATAAAAAAAGTTAGGAAAAATAAAACAAAAGTTTATATTGCTGGATGTGTTTCAGCTTATCCAGAGATTATTTTAAATGAATTAAATGTTGATGGAGTTATAGTTGGAGAGGGGGAAATAACAACTCCAAAGATTATTGAAGGAGATGATGAGGGATTAGCTTATAAAAATGGGGATGAGATTGTTATTAATTATCCAAAAGAAAAACCTGACTTGAATCATCCTCCCCCCTTAATACCAAGAGATATTGGGCAACAGTCAATTAGGGGAGCTAACGTTTATATTGAAACACATAGGGGTTGTTTGGGCAATTGCACATTTTGTCAAGTTCCAAAGTTTTTTGGTAAGAATATTAGGAGTAGGGAGGTTGAGGATGTTGTTGAGGAAGTTAAGGCATTTAAAAGAGCTGGGGCTAAGAGGATAGCAATAAGTGGTGGAACTGGGAGCTTATATGCCTTCAAAAAATCAGTAAATAGAGATAAGTTTTTTGAGCTTTTGGAAAAGATATCTGGGATTGTTGGTAAAAATAACTTGTCTGTTCCAGATATGAGGGTTGATTATGTTGATGAGGACATATTGGAGGCAATAAAAAATTACACTATTGGATGGGTATTTTATGGAATTGAGAGTGGAAGTGATAAAATTCTAAGGGATATGAAGAAAGGAACTAATAGGGAAAAAAACTTAGATGCCATAAAATTGGCTAAGGATTGTGGGGTTAAAGTAGCTGGGAGCTTTATAGTTGCATATCCAACAGAGACGGAGAAGGATTATCTATTAACAAAGGATTTTATTGTAGATGCTGAGTTGGATGATGTTTTTGTTTCTATTGCTGAGCCAATTCCAACAACGGAGTTGTGTAATTTAGTTCTATCTATACCTAAGGAAGAGAATTTATTATATAAAATGCATGAGAGGGAGTATAAAAGGTTTGGGTTGAGTGAGGCAGAGGCGAGATGTTTTGATTTATTGATTCATGCTGAGATGTGGAAATCTACTCCAAGACCTTTAACTCCTCAACTCTATAATTTATATTTAAATGAGGCAAGAATGCAGGGGAAAGATATAAGAGCTATAACTGATTTATTGTTTAAGTATAGGGATTTATTATTAAATAAAGAAAATTTTAGGTGATAGAATGTGCATATTTTGCAAAATAATTAATGGAGAGATTCCTGCAAAGGTTGTTTATGAAGATGAGCATGTTTTAGCTTTCTTGGATATAAATCCAAGAAATAAAGGGCATACTTTGGTTGTTCCTAAAAAGCATTATGAGAGATTTGATGAAATGCCTGATGAGGAGCTATGCAACTTTATAAAAGGAGTTAAAAAGACGGTTGAGGTTTTAAAAAAGTTAGGTTTTGATGGTTACAATATAGTTAATAACAACGGCAGAGTTGCTGGGCAAGAAGTTAATCATGTCCATTTCCACATAATTCCAAGATATGAGGGAGATGGAGAGGTTGTTAAATTTGGAGAAGTTAAAAAAATTGATTTAGATGAGGTTTTAAAAGAGATTAAGGAATAATATAAAAATTAATTTATTATTTTTTGGAGATAATTTCCAATTAAGCTCTAACTATTGCCATTATCACCGAATACTTCTAAAATTAATTTTAATTTTTAAATTTCCATTCTCATATCTTTCTATTATTATTAACTATTTTATCATAAATTTTTAAAATTTGTCGTGTTATAATCACATTTAAAACTTTTTTAATGTTTGATTATCCAATGTAGGTTTTAACAACTTTTTCTTCATCTAAATCTACCAGTGCAGAGACCACTTTGTCTTTGGAATGCCACGTAACGCTAAATAAAACCTTTGGCATGTAAAATTTTTTGGAAGTTTGAGGGAGTATTCTTTTAACTGTAACATAACCCTCAGCGTTTTTGTATATTTCTTCGTTTTTTAGAGCAATATTAATACATTTTTCTTTCACTTGTCTTGGAAGTGCTTCAAGTGAGTAGGATTTTAATATAAGTGTGCCATTTTTATAAATGAATACGTATGTATCTTCTCCATCTAAATCCTTTGAGGTTGCACGCACTACAATCTCATTGTTTATTTTTGAAATGTTTATATTGTCATATTTATATCCATCAAAAGGAATTAAATATTCTTCTAACTTGTTAATATCTTTGTTATCTAAAATTTTTTTGCTTTCGCTGTTGTTAAAAGCATTTGGGTTCTCTGAATTCAAACATCCTGATATAAAAATTAAAAAAATAGATAAAGAGATAAAAATAAATTTTATCTTTATTTTCATTATTATCACTCTTTACTGTTCTATTCCAATCTCTACGTTAAAAGATTCACAATTTGGAAGAATTTTAACTTTCCAAACTCCATTAACTGGATTTTTTATAATGTATTCCTCTGTTTTTGAATATGCTCCTATGTTATATATTCCCTCGGAATCCGTCTCCCATGGTGGTAGTTTCCAATTTGAAACATACACGTTGAAGTTTTCGGTTATTTTTTTAGGTTTTATATTTAAAATCCCTTTTGGAGATTCTATAATAACATTTGCACTAATGTTTTTGATTTTACTACTATATCTCCAAGAGTATGAGCTTGCTTTTATTTTTATGGTTAATTTACTCGCATTATTTATTAAAATTTCCCTTATAAATGGTTCTTTTGGCTTATTGTAAACCCTTAAATGTATATCAATGTTTTGTTGATACTCATCTAATCCTGGGTCGTCTATGCCTAAGTTAATACTTCCATAAATAACTCCTTTTGCGTCATCTGGGACTTTTATTTTAATTTTAACAACCTTTTCTGATTTTGGAGGAATAACTTTTGGTGATTCAATTTCAATCATATCTTTGCTAAGTAAAATACCTGGTTTTTCATCCCAATACTCTAAATCTTGACTGTTAATCTTTGGATTTATTGAAAAAGTTTTGTTTCCAATATTTTTTATTGTTATATTATAGGTTATAGTTTTTCCAGGTTCAACATCATCGTAGATATATTTTGGATAAATATAGACGCTTGGAGGAATCCAAACTTCCAAGGAAAGCATAAATGAATTTGCATACATTGGCATACCATAGGGCATCTGAATTTTATCATCTGTGAATGCAATCATTCCAGAGTAAAGTCCTTTTTCTGCATCTTTTGGAACTTTAATTGTTATTTTTACAGTTTCTGATGAATTTGGCTTTAATATAAAGTTAGTTTTATCAAATGAAATCCAACTTTCGTCTATTTCATTTTCTGAGTAAGGAAGTGTTATAACTTTTGGAGTTATTTTAACATCTTTATCATTTTTATTTTTGAGTTTGACAGTTATAGTTTCAGAATCCCCTGGTTGTAATCTTATGTATTTGAATTTTGGAATAATTGATATTTTCGTCACATTTCCATAATCGTCGTAGGATATTGAATGTTTTGGACTGATATCTATTTTTGAAACAAAACCGCCACCAAAAACCATATTAATTCCCAATATAATCAATATTAAAGCTAAAACCTTTTTCATAATATCCCCGAGTTGTATAGAGTTAACCATTTACCATGACTCCGCCCTATAAAGGGCATCATCGCCCAACTAAAATACTCAAAATTATTGGATAGCCGTTAAAACAACTTTACTTTTATAAAGTTATATTTACCAATTATTTGATGATTTTATTTTTAATTACCAATATATAAACCCTATGTAATACTAATTTTTATATATAAATTAAATGATAAATAAAAAACCAAAATAGATTAAAAATAATTGGGCAAATAAGATTATTCTACAATTTCTCCTCTCAACCCAAAAGTTTTGGCATCAGTAATTTTTACCTTTCTAAATTCTCCTATCTCCCCCCCTTCAAATTTAACAACTTTAAAGTTGTCAGTATACCCCTTCCCTTTCTCTAAAACTAAAACCCTCATGGTCTTTCCAACATATTTTTTGTTGTTTAAATAACTTAATTCTCTCCTCAATTTATCTAAAATCTCACTCCTTCTTTTCCTAATTTTTGTATCAACCTGCTTCATCTTTGCCGCTTCTGTTCCTTTCCTTTGGGAATATTTAGCTCCATGAATATAATCTGGCTTTAACTCTTTCAAAACCTCTAAGGTATTTTGAAACTGCTCCTCTGTTTCTCCTGGAAATCCAACGATTATATCAGTTGTAAAGCAAAGGTCTTTAACTTTTCTTTTAAATTCATTTACAATGTCTTTAAATTCATCTACTGTATAACCTCTCTTCATTTTCTTTAAAATTTCGTCATCTCCACTCTGCAAAGGTAAAT
>JAMOTQ010000025.1 GCA_027068365.1 Methanocaldococcus sp. | reverse complement strand
GCGGTTTGTGTGCTGGGGTTGTCCCATGTGGGGATATAAATGGAATTCCAGTTGGTTTGCAAATCCAAGGAAAGCCATTTGAAGATGAAAAAGTTCTAAGTGCAATGATTGCATTTGAGAAGGCAGTAGAATAATCCACAACCAATAACTATTTTTAAATTTTTATTTTTAAATTTTTTTTATTTTGATATATTTATACCAAGTTCTGAATTTAAGTGGTATATTATTTATATCTTCAAAAAGAAAAATAAGATATTGATTCTATTAAATTTAATAGGTGATAGTATGAAATATAATATTCTTAGTATTAATAGACCTATAATATTCTTAGTATTAATTTTTTCAGCTATATTTTTGTGTCAGAGTGTTTTTGCAGAGGACCCTAATGCTGTAAATATAACTGTAAAAGATAGAAATGGAAATATTGTCTATCAAAAAGTTATTCCTAACGACCGACCGTTTTATAAAACAATAGAATACTACGACAGTAGTGGACGACATTACTATATTATACTTAATTATACTGTAAATGGAGGAAGTAGAGTAAGAGTACATTGTAATAGTACAATTTGTATGTATAATATTAGCTTTGGAAAAGGAAATATTATAGGGTTAGGATATATTATGATAAGACCTGTATATTACAACTTTCCACCATCAAATACAACAGTATCTTCATCATCATCAACAAAAACACCAATTCCTATTGGAGCTTATTTAATTACAACTGCTTTCTTTACTTACATCTTATATAGAAAATCAAAAACTTAATTATTTATTTTTAAAATCCATAAAATCCTCTAAAACAACCATGTTCTTTTTTGTATCATAGATAAAATAACTTTTTGGGGATGGATTTACAATTATTGTATTTCCAATTTTATCTATACACCTGCTTTCATGTATATGCCCACATGCACAAAATATTATATTTTCGTTAAACTCCTCAATAATCCTTCTAATTGCTTTACTACCAACGTGAATATTTTCATTTAAATCAACAATATCAGCCATTGTATTATATGGAGGAGCATGGCTAACTAAAAATATGTTTTTTAAGTTTTTAACCACATTTATGAGCTTATTGTATATCTCTTCCTCAGTGTATTCATTTGGAGTGTTAAAAGGTGTTTTATTACTCCCCCCTACTCCAACAAAATTTATATTCTCTATCTTTTTCACTTTTCCGTCTATATTTAATTTAAAGCTATTTAACTCATCTATAACTTCTTTAGTATCACAATTTCCCGGAATACAGAGAACTTCCATATAATCTGATAATTCAGCCAATTTCTCTATAATCTCAATCCCTTTACCAAAGTGTGTTATGTCCCCACAAACAACCAAAACATCTGCAAAGTCCTTAAATTCTCTAACTGTTGGAGGAAGCTTTCCATGTAAGTCGGTAATTCCTACAATCTTCATATTATTCACCGATTTATCTTATTTTTAAAGCTTCTGAAATTTAAAATTTTTATTTTTATATTCGAATATATTAAAACAATTTTGTTAGATTTGCTAATTTTCTAATAATAATAAAAATTAAATATCCTAACTATAAAATTATTATTGGAGGTGAAAAAATGATAACATGGTATGGTCATGCATGCTTTAAAGTGGATAATGTATTGATTGACCCATTTGTTCCAAATCCTTTATGTAATTTGCCTTATGATGAGATAATGGAAGGAGTTGATGTAATAGCAGTAACTCATGGTCATGCAGACCACTTAGGAAACGCTGAGGAGTTGGCTAAAACCTACGATGTCTCAGTAGTATCAAATCATGAGATATCTGTTTATTTATCAGAAAGAGGGGTTAATGCAGAGGGTATGAACATTGGAGGAACTATTGAAATAAATGGAGCAAAATTAACAATGGTTAAGGCAGAGCACTCATCAGATATATCTCCAACAATAAGTGGGGGGGTTGCTTCTGGATTTATTATAAATGATAGGGTCTATCATGCAGGAGATACTGGCTTATTTGGAGATATGGAATTGATTGGAGAAATATATGCCCCACAAATTGCCTTATTGCCAATAGGTGGAAGATACACAATGGGAATAGATGAGGCATTAGTGGCTATTGAGCTAATATACCCAGAGATTGTAATTCCAATGCACTATAACACATTTCCATTGATTGAAGTTGATGTAAATGAGTTTGTAAAAAAGGCAGAGGCATTGGGAGTTGAAGTTGTAGTTCCAAAGATTGGAGAGCCATTGGACTTATAAATCCTATTTTTTTATCTATTTTTATTAAAAGGAGATATTAAAGAAATTATTTTATAGCTTATAAAACATTAGAATTGGGCCTAAAAATATGAAAATGAATAAAATTAATGAATAAAATTTTACCTTATGTTTTTTAACATTGATTTTATATGTTCAATTAAATCAAGAGCATCATCCATCTTCTTTAACTCTTCAATACTGACAACAGGCAGATTTTTATATTCCTTCTCCTTCTCTTCTAATATTAGTAAGGAATATCCATCTAACAACCTTGACAATTCTCTAACAAATAATGCCTTTCTCTTTACTTCTTCACTACCTTTTTCTTCAATATTTGTTAATAAGATATTTAAGTTGTCATCTACATCTTTCTCAGCTA
>JAMOTQ010000024.1 GCA_027068365.1 Methanocaldococcus sp. | reverse complement strand
GCATGTTTGGAACTATATCAAATAATTTTTCATTTGGAATAACAACCAATGTGTCGGTATTTTGTTTTAATTTCTCCAAACCTTCCATAGCATTTTTCATCCTAACTTTTCCTTCCATAGCAAAGGGTAATGTAACTACAGCAACTGTTAAAGCTCCTATCTTTTTAGCTATCTCAGCCACAACTGGGGCTGAACCAGTTCCAGTTCCTCCACCTAACCCACAAGTAATAAATACCATATCTGAATCTTGTATTGCCGCTTTAATCTCTTCAGCACTTTCTTTCGCCGCCTCTTCTCCAATTTTTGGATTACCCCCAGCTCCAAGACCTCTTGTTAATTTTTTACCAATTAATATTTTTTTATCAGCTTTAGTTCTAATTAATTGCTGGGCATCAGTATTAATGGCAACGGTTTTAGCTCCTTCTATACCTTCCATCTTTAACCTTGTTATGGTGTTATTTCCTGCTCCACCACAACCAACTACTGTAATTTTTGCCTTAGTTTGTTGCAAATATTCTAATAATTCTTTATCTTCTGGGGATAATTCTAACTCATTGAACTCCTCTAACTTATTTCCTTCCTCTAAAACGTTTTTTAGAAATTTCACAGTATTACCTCCGTAATATTTATATTTTGAATTCTGAACATATGACCGGGACTTTACGCTAATACCATCTAACCTAAATAATTATATATGAATATTTTATATAGTATTTCCCTACACGGTTACCATAAGTTATCATGGGGTTGCATATTATTATTATTCAATTTTAAAATTAGGTATAAAAATCTATTGGTTACGACTTTTTGTAATAAAAATGATTTAGGTTGAAGTCATTTAACATTAAAAAGTCATTGGTGAGTATTATGGTAAAACTTCCCAATATACCAAAAAAACCAAGGGAGATTGCAAAACAAAAAATTATTGAATTGGCTAAAAAGATGTATGATGATTTAATGAAGGGGAAAAGACCAAAAATAACTATGCCGATTAGAAGTTTATCTAATGCTGTATTTGATAAAAAAAAGGGTTCATTCACTTTGGTAGGTAAAGAAAAAGCAAGAACATTGACTGTAAATCAAGCAAAGATTTTTGCACAAACAACTAAGATGATGGAATTCGCAAAACAATTATTGGAATCTGACGATTTTTCAACACTAAGGGAAGCTTATTATGTCTCAAAAAATTGGGGAGAGGCAAGATTTGATGACCAACAGGCATCAAACAACGTTATTGAAGATTTAGAAGCGGCTTTGGGAGTGTTGAGAGAGCATTTAGGATTTATCCCTGAAGAAGATGGTTCTTCTGTTGTGGGACCATTAAAAATTATTGAAGAAACACCAGAAGGAGAACTTGTTGTTGATTGCTCAAAGTTAGGGACTGGGGCTTACAACATTCCAAACGATGTAACAAAATTAAATCTTGAGACAGATGCTGATTTTATACTGGCAATAGAGACATCAGGTATGTTTGCAAGGTTAAATGCGGAGAGATTTTGGGATAAGCATAACTGTATATTGGTTTCATTGAAAGGAGTTCCAGCAAGAGCTACAAGAAGGTTTATAAAAAGGTTACATGAAGAACACGACTTGCCAGTTTTAGTATTTACCGACGGAGACCCTTATGGGTATTTAAACATTTATAGAACTCTAAAAGTTGGAAGTGGTAAAGCTATCCATTTAGCTGATAAATTATCAATCCCTGCAGCGAGGTTGATTGGAGTTACCCCACAGGATATTGTTGATTATGATTTACCAACCCATCCATTAAAGGAGCAAGACATTAAGAGAATAAAAGATGGATTAAAGAATGATGACTTTGTAAGAAGTTTTCCAGAATGGCAGAAAGCTTTAAAACAGATGCTTGATATGGGAGTTAGGGCGGAACAGCAATCTTTAGCTAAGTATGGTTTAAAGTATGTTGTTAATACTTATTTACCTGAAAAAATTAAGGATGAAAGCACATGGTTGCCATAATTTGAATAATTTTTGATTTTAACTTAAAAATAATTCTCTTTTTCAAATCTTTATCTTTAAGCTTTGGACATCTCTTATTATTATGGTTAATCTATATATTCAAATTATTAAATTTTAATAATTAAAATAAAAACAAAAATTTTTAGAATTATGGCGCAGGGGCTGGGATTTGAACCCAGGCGGGGCAAAGCCCCACTGGATCTCAAGTCCAGCGCCGTAGTCCTGGCTTGGCTACCCCTGCACAAAACAGGCATAATGAAAAATATAATGATGTAATATATAAATTTTACGGTTATATTTTTTAAGATAGTAAGAAAATAAATTATGGAATGGTTATTTTATTTAGCTTTCCTTCAACGAATAAAGAGATGTTTTTATCCACATCATTTCCTTCAGCATGATAAATTTCCATTTTTTTACTAAATTTTTTGTAATTTTCTTTATTTATGCTTTTACATATAATTGCATTAACTTTTTCTTTTATAAGGGATTTTTGCCCATTTTTATCATTGAAAATAACTTTTGTTCCCTTAATTTCATTATCTTCTATTCTAACAATTAAAAAATACTTACAATCTTCAAAACTATCACTAATTTTATCAACATCCATTGAAACAGCTACTTTCATACTCTCAACTCATAAATTGGTAATTTGAAAAAAATAAATAATTAAAAGTTATTTAAATACTTTATCCTGAAAGGTAGATAAATCTTAGAGCAAATATTGCAGCTAAAATATAAACAAGCCAGTGAACTTCTCTCCATCTTCCAGTGAATACCTTCAAGATTGGATAAGTAATAAATCCTAATGCGAGTCCTGTAGCTATACTAAATGTTAAAGGAATAGTTAGTAGAGTTATAAATGCAGGAATCGCTTCTGTGTAGTCATCAAAGTCAATATTTTTTATTGATTTCATCATTAAAGCTCCTACAATAACCAGTGCTGATGCCGTAGCATAAGGGGGGATTGCCTTAACTACTGGATAGAAGAATAAAGATAGTAAAAACAATATCGCCACAACTACTGAAACAAATCCAGTTCTTCCTCCAAGTGCAATACCACTTGCTGACTCTATATAGGTTGTTACAGTTGAAGTTCCAAATAAAGAGCCAACAACAGTTCCAGTAGCATCAGCCATTAATGCCTTTTCAACCCTTGGCAGTTTTCCATCTTTATCTAAATACCCGGCTTGAGAAGCTAAAGCACTTAAAGTTCCCAAAGTATCAAACATATCAACAAAGAAGAATGCCAAGACAATTGTTAATAAACCTAAGTTTAAAGCCCCAATTATATCAAGTTTTAAGAATGTTGGCTCTACTGATGGAGGCATTGAAATAATTCCTTCTGGAAATGGTGAAATTCCTAAAATCATTCCTATCAATGAAGTTACTATGATTCCAATTAAAATAGCCCCAATTACATTTCTACTAACCAAAATAGAGGTTAAAAATATCCCAAACAATGCCAACAATGCAGATGGCTCTGTTAAATTTCCCAATGTAACTAATGTTGCCTTACTATCAACTATGATACCAGCATTTTTTAAACCAATAAACGCAATAAACAAACCAATACCAACAGCAGTTCCATATTTTATAGCGTTAGGGATGACATTAAAAATCCATGTCCTTATTTTTGTTAATGTCAATATTATAAATAAAATCCCAGAGATAAAAACAGCACCCAATGCAACCCTCCAATCAATACCCATGCCTAAACAAACCCCGTAGGTGAAGTAAGCATTCAACCCCATTCCAGGAGCTAAGGCAAATGGGTATTTGGCATATAAACCCATAATTAATGTAGCTATTGCTGAGGCAATACAAGTAGCAACCATAACCGCTCCAAAATCCATCCCAGCAGTGCTTAAAATCTGTGGATTAACAAAAATTATATATGCCATTGTCATGAACGTTGTTATCCCTGCAAGGGTTTCTATCTTTAAGTTGGTGTTATATTTTTCAAATTCAAAGTATTCTTCAATGAATTTCATTACCATCACCTCCTTATGACTACATCAAAGCTTAATTTTTTTAATTTTAATGACTCTAATATGAAACAAAGTTTTAAATATTTTTATCATTTAGAAAGAATGATATCCAAAATAAAGATATTCTTAAGGTGAGTTAAATGGAAGGTTTAACAGTGGGATTATTTGGGCATGTTGACGGAGTAGGGAAAGAGTTAGGGAAGAAAGGAACATCAACAGACATAACTTTATATAATTACAAACAAGGAGATAAAGCAATTTGTTATGTTGAACCAACAAGATACCCAGACAGAATAAACCCTTTAATCTATGCAATAAACATGATGGACTATGCCTTAGTTTTTATTAATGAAATTACAGGAGAGTTAGGAGAAACACTTTTAGCGTTGGACATGTTTGATATAAACAATGGAGCTTTTGTTTTAGGTGAGTATGTTGATTTAGACATGTTAAAAAATATAATATCCCAAACATCAATGAAAGATTTTGAAATCTTAGAGAAGGACTTTATAAATATTAGAGAGAAAATGGTTAATTTGAATGTAGATAGGGATTATAATGGATTCGTTAAAATTCCAATAGACCACTATTTTACAGTTAGGAGTGTTGGAACAGTTGTATTAGGAAAAGTTGAAACTGGAACAGTAAAAGTTCACGATAATTTAAGGATTTACCCAACAGACAAAACAGCAATGGTTAGAAGCATACAAATCCATGATAATGATTTTAAAGAGGCAAAAGCTGGGAATAGGGTAGGGTTGGCTTTAAAAGGAATAACTACTGATGAGTTGGATAGGGGAATGATATTATCAAATGGAGAGCTAAAAGTAGCCAAGGAGATTGAACTCAACATTAACTGGAATCCATTCGTGCAAAAAACTGTAAAAGAGGGGGAGAACTATCAAATAATTGTTGGTTTGCAGAGCGTTCCATGTAGTGTTGAGGAGGTAAATAAAAACAAAATAAAACTTTCTCTACAAAAGGAAATAGCTTATGATGTTGGAGATAAATTATGTTTAATTGACGGTAGTGCAAAAATTAGGATATTAGGTGTTGGAAAATTAGAGTAAGATAAATTATTTATAATACATTGTATAATGCAAAAATACGATACGTCAATTTGTTAAATTTTTACATAACCAAAAGGTATATATACCTCCTATTTAATACTTATATCACCACAAATCTATTAATTCTCACATACGTTAAGTTTAACTTAACACCATTTGGTAAAGAAAATAAATTATTAACAAAATAAATAAAAATAAAATTAGATTGGTGATGAAATATGGCAAAGCAAAAACCAGTATTAAACGTAGCATTCATTGGACACGTCGATGCAGGTAAGTCAACAACAGTTGGAAGATTATTATACGACAGTGGAGCAATCGACCCACAGTTATTAGAAAGATTAAGAAGAGAAGCTCAAGAAAAAGGTAAAGCAGGATTCGAGTTTGCTTATGTTATGGACAACTTAAAAGAAGAGAGAGAAAGAGGAGTTACAATTGACGTAGCTCACAAGAAATTCGAAACCCCAAAATATGAAATTACAATCGTCGACTGTCCAGGACACAGGGACTTCATTAAAAACATGATTACAGGAGCTTCACAGGCAGATGCTGCTGTCTTAGTTGTTGATGTTAACGACGCTAAGACAGGAATCCAGCCACAAACAAGAGAGCACATGTTCTTAGCAAGAACATTAGGTATTAAGCAAATTGCAGTTGCAATCAACAAGATGGATACAGTTAATTACAGCCAAGAAGAATACGAAAAAATGAAGAAAATGTTATCAGAGCAGTTATTAAAGGTCTTAGGTTACAACCCAGACCAAATTGACTTCATTCCAACAGCTTCATTGAAAGGAGACAACGTCGTTAAAAGATCAGAAAACATGCCATGGTACAAAGGACCAACATTAGTTGAAGCGTTAGACAAATTCCAACCACCAGAAAAACCAGTTAATTTACCATTAAGAATTCCAATTCAGGATGTCTATTCAATTACAGGAGTTGGAACCGTCCCAGTTGGAAGAGTTGAAACAGGAGTTTTAAGACCAGGAGATAAAGTTGTCTTCGAACCAGCAGGAGTTAGCGGAGAAGTTAAGTCAATCGAGATGCACCACGAACAAATCCAACAAGCAGAGCCAGGAGACAACATTGGATTTAACGTTAGAGGGGTTAGTAAGAAAGATATTAAGAGAGGAGACGTTTGTGGACACCCAGACAACCCACCAACAGTTGCTGAAGAATTCACAGCTCAAATCGTTGTCTTACAGCACCCAACAGCAATTACAGTTGGTTACACACCTGTCTTCCACGCACACACAGCACAAGTTGCCTGTACATTCATTGAGTTATTGAAGAAGTTAGACCCAAGAACAGGGCAAGTTATTGAAGAGAATCCACAGTTCTTAAAGACAGGTGATGCGGCAATAGTCAAAATTAAACCAACAAAACCAATGGTCATTGAAAACGTTAGAGAAATTCCACAGTTAGGAAGATTTGCTATTAGAGATATGGGTATGACAATCGCTGCTGGTATGGCAATCGATGTTAAAGCTAAGAATAAATAAATTCCCTAAATTTTCCTTTTAATTAACTTTTTAAATCCCATTTTATATTTTTTTATATTTTAAAACATTTGAGAGGGGAGAGTATGCAAAGAGCAAGAATTAAGTTATCAAGTACAGACCATAGAATTTTAGATGATATATGTGGGCAAATAAAAGAGATTGCTGAAAAAACAGGAGTAGATATTTCAGGACCTATACCATTACCAACAAAAATATTAAAAGTTGTTACAAGGAAGAGTCCAGATGGAGAGGGTTCATCAACATTTGACAGATGGACTTTAAGGATTCACAAAAGATTAATAGAGATTGATGCAGATGAGAGAGCTTTAAGACACATTATGAAAATAAGAATTCCAGACAATGTTCAAATAGAGATACAGTTTAAATAAAGCTTATAAAACTAATATGAGCTATTTTATAAATCAAAAATTTCATAGGCAAGAACGTTGCAATCTGAGCGGTGAGGATTGCAACGAATTAACTTTTTTAATTTTTGTTATTCAATTCCTCTTAATTTTTTAAATAATCTAACCCTTTCAAGAATCTTTTTCTTTATCTCTTCAAGTCCTTTACCTTCTTTTAATATAGCTGGGACTATGAACTTCCACTGATGCCATGGTGGTTGGCATTTTAAATATTCACAGATACCATTTAAAACTTCATCCCATTCCTCTCTCTTTATCTTATCCATCTTATTAGCCACTAAAATTGGACTTATCTTTAAATCTGTTATAAAGTCAAACATCTCTAAGTCAATTGGAATCTCTCCCCTTCCCTTCCATCTTTCAACAAGTTCAAAGAATGATTTTGTATCAATAATTTGAACTGCCGCGGCTATTTCATCAGCATGTTCTTCAATATAATGAACAATCTCATCCTTAATCTTCTCCTGCACTTTTTTTGGCAATCCAGCCATGTAACCAAAGCCAGGCATATCAACCAATATATACTCTCCCATATCGTATTCATTAATTTTCAGAGTAACTCCTGGTTTTTTTCCTACTTTAACATCTTTTCTACCAGTCATTAATCTAACAAAAGTAGATTTGCCAACATTGCTCCTTCCAACCACAATAACCTTTGGTTTTGTCTTTTTTTCTTCATACTTTTCTTTTAAATTTTTGTATTTCTCAAAAAAGTCCATAATATCACACAATTTAATTTTTAGTTTTAAAAATTATTAAAAAAGGTTTTAATTGTTAATGAAAAACTAAATTTATTAATGTCTATCTTGCGGTGTTCTAACCTCTTCAATAATCTTTTTACCCGCAACAACTTCATCTATACTATGGATAGTTCCTCCTAAACTTTCAATAATTTCTTGAATTTCATCAAAATCTAAGTTATTCCCTTCAATTGTAACTTTAACATTTTCTGTCTCTTTATCTATCTCATAAACTGTTATATTAACTCCGTCGATGTTTGGCAATGATGTTAATCTTAGGGCTACCTCTGTTATTTTTGGCTCATGGGGCTTTAATATGTCCAAAACAATCCTTCTAATACCGCTCAATTCTATCCCTCTAAGATTTTAATTTTTATAATTTTTGTGTAATTACTATCTCTTATTGTGATTATTTTTAAGATTATTGTTAATATATTCCTATTTATGGATTTATAGAATACTAAAAATTAAATGATAAGGTATTAATAACACCTAAGATAAATTAATAATGCTATTGGCTATTAAAACTTTAACGGAGGGAAACGATGGAAATAAATGGAGTATATATTGAGGATACATTTGCAGAGGCATTTCCAATATGGGTTTCAAGAGTTTTAATAACGGCAGCTACAAAGAAGTGGGCGAAGATTGCAGCTACAGAAGCAACTGGTTTTGGTTGTTCGGTTATAATGTGCCCAGCAGAGGCAGGAATTGAAAAATATGTTCCACCATCAAAAACACCAGATGGAAGACCAGGATTTATAATACAGATATGCCACCCTAAAAAATCAGAGTTGGAGCATCAGATGTTAGAGAGATTAGGACAGTGTGTCTTAACATGCCCAACAACCGCTATTTTTGACGCTATGGGAGACAAAGCTGATGAGCAGGTAAAAGTTGGATTTAAGTTGAAGTTTTTCGGAGACGGTTATGAGAAGAAAGATGAGTTAAATGGGAAAAAAGTTTATAAAATACCAATTATGGGAGGGGAATTTATAACCGAAGCTAAGTTTGGAATTAAGAAGGGAGTTGCTGGAGGAAACTTCTTTATAATGGCAGATACTAATGCCTCTGCTTTAATTGCCGCTGAGGCAGCTGTTAATGCCATTGCAAGTGTTGAAGGGGTTATAACTCCATTCCCAGGAGGAGTTGTTGCTTCTGGTAGTAAAGTAGGAGCAAGTAATCCAAAATATAAATTTATGGTTGCTACAACAAACCACAAGATGTGTCCAACATTGAAGGGAGTTGTTGAAGATTCAGAAGTTCCAGAGGATGTAAATGGAGTTTATGAGATTGTTATTGATGGAGTTGATGAAGAGGCAGTAAAAGAGGCAATGAGGCAGGGTATCTTAGCAGCAACAAGAGTTCCAGGAGTTAAGAAGATTACAGCTGGAAACTATGGAGGTAAATTAGGTAAATATCAATTTAAGTTAAGGGAGTTGTTTGAATAAATTTTTTCTATTTACTTTTCAGTTTCTTTTTTATATATAGAGATAAAAACAAAATTTAAATAGTTGATAATTTAAATTATATAAAAACCAGTAGGAGGTTTTTGGTTTGAAGCCAAAATATGCGTTAAGAAAGGACATGATTGGAGAATTTACACTAAACAAATCTTTTAATACTTATAGGGGAAAAGTTTTAAAAGCCGATTTTAACGGACCTATTGAAGGTATAGTAATGAAGAATAAAAAAGACCATATTTACTTCTATCCTCTTTTAGCTTTACACATGGTTAAGCCAGTAAATTGTATTCCAATAAATGTTATTCCAAAGACATCTCTACCAACAAATCCAAAAAATGTGCATATTAAAGAGGCATTATCAAGAATTGTTGGTAGAACTTTGAAAGTTTATTATGAGACGCCAAAAACATCTTATTTAGGCAGGTTATTAGGTTTTACAAGAGGAGTTTTTTCATGGACTTTGGTTTTAGAGATACATGGAGAGGTTGTTTTATTGTTTAATCCAGATTATATTGTCTATTATGGGACAAAGTGGGAGTTTTTAAAGAACAATCCTCCATATAAGCCACCAAGATTAATGAATATTACAAAAACAGCTAATCACTTAAAGAGATGTTTATTGGAGGATGTAGTTATAGAGCCAGAGTATCCAAGAATAAATATTGAAGATAAGGTTTATGTTTATCCTTATGGGGTTGTTTCTAAGGATGATTACTTAGGGAAGACAGTGGAAGATATATTAAAAGAAAAGGAGTTCTTAATTTAAAGATAAACAATAAATAACTAACGAAATTTACTTTTAATACTTAAAGGTTTTAAAAATTTTAAAATTTTCTTTTTTGTTTTTAACTTTCCAATCTAATCAAAAATAGTTCATAATATCCATTTTTTTTATATAAAAGCTCAGAAAATTTTAATTTATTTTAACACCGAAGAGTTTATATATGAGTAATCATTATTTAAACTAAAAAATCCTACATCTATTATATATACTCGTTCATAAATTGAGAAAAACATGCGTTTTTGGAGGTGCGTCGAATGAATGCTGAAATAAACCCGCTCCATGCTTATTTTAAACTACCAAACACTGTCTCATTAGTAGCAGGTAGTAGCGAAGGAGAAACACCACTAAATGCTTTTGATGGAGCTCTGCTAAATGCTGGCATCGGGAATGTTAATTTAATTAGAATAAGTAGTATAATGCCTCCAGGAGCTGAAATCGTTCCTTTACCTAAATTGCCAATGGGTGCTTTAGTCCCAACAGCATATGGTTATATCATTAGCGATGTTCCAGGGGAAACAATTGCAGCTGCAATAAGTGTGGCTATTCCAAAGGATAAAAGTTTATGTGGTTTAATCATGGAGTTTGAAGGAAAATGCTCAAAGAAGGAGGCAGAAGAAACAGTTAGAGAGATGGCAAAGATTGGCTTTGAAATGAGGGGCTGGGAATTGGATAGAATTGAATCAATTGCAGTTGAGCATACAGTGGAAAAATTAGGTTGTGCCTTTGCAGCTGCCGCATTATGGTATAAATAAAAATATAAAAATAAAATAAATAAATTTAAAACAACATCAACAGTTAAATATAACTAAATCATAATTATAAGAGTAAAAAATTTAAAGATAATTTCCAATTTTTAAAGGATTTTTTACATTATTTATTTTATTTATTAAATTTGGAGGTGAAAACATGTTGAAATACTTAGGGAAACACTTAATATTAGAGTTATGGGGTTGCGACCCAAAGGCATTAGACGATGTAGAAGGAATAGAAAAGATGTTGGTAGATAGTGTAAAGGCGTGTGGGGCAACTTTAATTTGTGTAAGAACTCATAAATTCTCTCCTCAAGGAGCTACAGGGGTTGCTGTGCTCGCAGAGAGTCATATCTCAATTCATACCTGGCCTGAGCTTGGATACGCAGCTATGGATATCTTTACCTGTGGGACTCATGTTGAACCAGCAAAGGCAATTCCAATTATTAAAGAATTTTTAAAACCAAAACACATTGAGATTTTAGATTTAAAGAGAGGAATAAGGTTAAATGAAGGTGATGTAGAGTGAATCAAAATAATGATTTTAAATGCCATATTTGGTTTACAGAGTATCACAACAACAATGTAGCTTTATCGGTTAGAGTTAAAGATATCTTATACATGGATAAATCTGAGTTTCAAGAGATAGAGATTATTGATACCTATGATTTTGGGAAGGTTTTAATTTTAGACAACACTTTCCAAACAACAGAGGGAGATGAATTTATATATCATGAATTGATATCCCACGTTCCTCTTTTTACCCATCCAAATCCAAAAAATGTTTTAGTTATTGGAGGAGGGGATGGAGGGACTGTTAGGGAGGTGGTTAAGCACAAATCAGTTGAAGTAGTTGATTTTGTTGAGTTGGATAAAAAAGTTATTGAGGCATGTAAAAAATATATGCCAAAGTTAAGCTGTGAAATTGATAATGAAAAAGTTAATTTAATAATAACAGATGGAATTAAATATGTTGCTGAAACTAATAAGAAATATGATGTAATTATTGTTGATTGTCCAGACCCTGTTGGACCTGCTAAGGGGCTTTTTGAAAAAGAATTTTATAAGAATATATTTAAATGTTTAAATGATGATGGAATTATGGTTCAACAATCAGAGAGTCCATTGTATAACTTAGATTTAATACAAAACATCTGCAGATATTTAAAAGAGGCAGGATTTAAGATTATAATGCCTTACACATACCCAATGCCAACATATCCAAGTGGATTCTGGAGCTTTACATTAGCGTCTAAAAAATACAGCCCATTAGAAGTTGATGAAGAAAAAATAAAAGAGGCATTAAACGAAATGAAAACTAAATATTACGATGAGGAAGTTCATAAAGGGATATTTTTAGCAACTCCAAAATTTTTAAAAGATGCTATTAAGAAAGTTTTAGAATAGTATAATTTAAGTTTTGAATTTTGTTATATCATCGCATATAAATATACTTAAATAAAATGTATGCCTAAATTCGTCAAAAATCTATTATGTGATGATACTATTTTATTTATTTGTTTTTAAATAGATAATGAAATGTCACACCTAAAAGAATATTTATATATATGCAATATTATAATTAATAAAGCAAGTTTAAAGTAATTTACATAATACCATTATTAACTAAATTATATAAGTAAATATTTAACTACTTTGTAAACCAAGAAACCAAAAATCTTATATAGTAAATTACATTAGTTTACATTTTTATCTAAAATATTTTTAATAAAATTTTCTACAAAATCTACTAATTTAATAAACAAAACTCCAAATATTCAAATGTTTAAAATAGAAATCTATATTAATACCTACAAGGTGGAAGAATATGGAGGAGAGATATATGAGTCAGGCACGTGAATTATTGAAAAATACAGGAGTTGGTAATATGGCGAATAGGACTGCTGAGAGGATGATTCCTTTAATGAATTCTTTGGTGACTGGGTATAGTATTGCCTTAGCGAAAACATTGGGTAGTGGAGCTGGGGCGATGACT
>JAMOTQ010000023.1 GCA_027068365.1 Methanocaldococcus sp. | reverse complement strand
CTTTCAAAATGTTCTCTACCTTTAATTAAACTCATTGTAGCATCTATCCCCACTTTTGCTGTTAGTTTATTTTTTAAATCACTTGAAGGGTCTAAGGAAGAACCCTTAGCCCCAGAGATTATAACAATATCTTTATCTCCTTGCACCCTTGTAGCTATTGCATACTCAACATCATTTATATCAAATATATTTATGTCATCATCAACTACAACCACATGCTTCAAACTTGGATGGGAAGCAAAAGCTGCCAATATTGCATTTTTTCCATCCCCTTCTGTTCTTTTTTGTATTTGAACAACAGCGTGAAGCCAACAACATCCTCCTTCAGTTAAAACAACATTTTTTACTGTTGGAACGGTATTTCTAACTCCCTTAAAAATTCTCGGCTCTTGAGGCATACCCATTAATGTTTTATGCTCAATTCCTCCCGGCAATAAAGCGTGGAATATTGGTTTTTCTTTCCTATATAATTTCTCAATTTTAATTACTGGCTGTTTTCTAACAATATCATAAGTTCCAGTTATATCTACAAAAGGCCCTTCATCATCCATTTCTGGCAGAATTTTACCTTCAATAATAAACTCTGCCTCTGGAACTAATAAACCATTGTCCAGCTCAAAAACCCCTATCTCCCCACCTAACAAAGCGGCAGCAAATTTTAGCTCATCAAATGTTATATCAGCAGATGTAGAGCCAGCTAACAAAACAGCTGGATGAACTCCAATGATTATAGCCACATCCAAATAACCTTTCTCATTTATAGCTTTATTGTATAAAAAGTGTAAATGCCTTTGCTCAACCATTCTTATAACTAAATAATTCCCTTTAACTAAAATCCTATGAATTGATAAATTATAGCCATAATCTTTATCATATGCAACAACAACCCCGCTTGTTATATAAGGTCCGGCATCTTTCTCGTAATATATTGGAATTGGCCACTCTTTAATCTTCTCAGGACTTTCAACAATATATTTTTCTATCAATTTATTATTTATATTTAATTTTCCTTCCTTTTCTTTCTCCATTGCATTGAGCATAAAAAATATAAAATCCTCTTTTTTAACATTAAAAATCTTTGAGAGAATTTCCCTACTGCAAAGATTACCAACAACTTCAAATCCATCCACATCTTTTATATAAACTGGTTTTCCATCATATTTTTTTAATATCCTTGAAACTCCAAACTTTTTATCGGCTTTCTCTATTATAATAGGGTTGAGCTTATTAATAATCTCCCTCATAATACCACCAAAGTTTTATATATTTCTTAGCCAATTTTAATATTAATCTTATTCTCTGCCTAAATATTTAAAGTGATAACATGCACAAAGAACAGTTAATGAAACTTCATCAATTTTTTGTTTATGTTGTAAAAGAAATTGTAAATGATGATTTTGGAAATAGAAATGATGAATGCAAAAAATTGCTTGAAATTTATGAGATGTTAGATATTCGTCCTCATCACATTCATCGACTTAAAAGCGAGCAAAAAGCGGCAATATTGTTATTATCTGCATGTGTTGCCAGTTATTTAGCCGATAATATGGATAATGTTCCCAAAAACTTAGCTAAAAAACTTGAAGAAAACGCTTTTAAACATCTAAACAACTGTAAGAAAAACATTATTATATTGGAGGAAGAAAATAATGGAGAAAATACTGAGAAAGAGGATAATTTAGAATAATTTAAAGGGTGATATTTTTATGTTTAATCCACAAAAATTTATTGAAGAGGCCGTGGAAGAGATAAAACAGCAAATTGGAGATAGAAAGGCAATAATTGCACTAAGTGGAGGAGTGGATAGCTCTGTTGCCGCTGTTTTAACACACAAAGCTATTGGGGATAAATTAACAGCTGTTTTTGTTGATACAGGACTGATGAGGAAGGGAGAGAGGGAAGAGGTTGAAAAAACTTTTAGGGATAAATTGGGATTAAATTTAATAGTTGTAGATGCAAAAGATAGATTTTTAAATGCATTAAAAGGAGTTAAAGACCCAGAAGAAAAAAGGAAAATTATTGGTAAGTTATTTATTGATGTTTTTGAGGAAATTGCTGAAAAAATTAAAGCAGAGGTTTTAGTGCAGGGAACTATTGCCCCCGACTGGATTGAAACACAAGGAAAGATAAAGAGCCATCACAACGTAGCTTTACCACATGGAATGGTTTTAGAGGTTGTTGAACCATTGAGGGAGCTTTATAAGGATGAGGTTAGGTTGTTGGCAAAAGAGCTTGGACTTCCAGATAGTATTGTTCATAGACAGCCATTCCCAGGACCCGGCTTAGCTGTTAGGGTTTTAGGGGAAGTTACAGAAGAAAAATTAAATATTTGCAGAGAGGCAAACGCAATAGTTGAGGAAGAAGTTAAAAAAGCCAATTTAGATAAGGACTTATGGCAATACTTTGCAGTTGTTTTGGACTGTAAGGCAACTGGAGTTAAGGGGGATGAAAGAGAATACAACTGGATTGTTGCTTTGAGAATGGTTAAATCGTTGGATGCCATGACTGCCCATGTTCCAGAGATTCCTTTTGATTTGTTAAAGAGGATTAGCAAGAGAATTACATCAGAAATTCCTAATGTGGCAAGGGTTGTATTTGATATAACTGATAAACCACCCGCAACTATTGA
>JAMOTQ010000022.1 GCA_027068365.1 Methanocaldococcus sp. | reverse complement strand
ATGGAAGGAAATACAAGCAGTATAGAGGAATGGGTTCATTGGGGGCGATGACAGGAGGAGTTGGAGCTGGGGCTGATAGATACTTCCAGGCATCAGCAAAAAGCCACATGAAACATGTAAAATTAGTTCCTGAGGGGGTTGAGGGAGCTGTTCCTTATAAAGGAGCAGTTAGTGAAGTTATATTCCAATTAATTGGTGGCTTAAGAGCTTCAATGGGATACTGTGGAGCCAAAAACATAAAAGAAATGCAAGAAAAGGCAAGATTCGTAATCATAACCCCAAGTGGGCAAGTTGAGAGCCATCCTCACGATATAATTATAACTAACGAAGCTCCAAATTATCCATTAGGTAAATAACTCCTTTATACCTCCTCGCTTCGCTCGGAGGTATCTTTGGGGGTTTGAAAAGGGGCGAAGCCCCTTTCGTTGGGAGCCATCCTCACGATATAATTATAACTAAATTTTAAAAAAGGGACGATTATGAAGCCAATATTAATATTTTTAGGGATTATTTTAATGTTTATTGGATTTTTTATGATAACTTTGGGAATTATTCTCCCAAGTTCCCAAGAAGATTATAAAAAACCAGAAAATGAAAAAACTGAAAGTAGTGTGGAATATTCTGGAATTATAATGATAGGGCCTATACCAATTGTCTTTGGAAACTCTCCGGGTTTGATGATTCTTTCTGTATTGATATTAATATTAATGATTATCTGGATATTTTTATTTGCTTTTGGGATTAGAATAAAATAATAAGTAAATTCATTCCAATATTTCTGTATCTTCATGAGAATATGGAGGATAACTGCAACACAATATCTTTAAAGGGTTCGAAACAGTTTTTAATTTTCTATAACCTATAGTAGCATATCGTAATAAACAATAGCACAAAATATAAATATTGCTTTTATAAAACAATATTATGTATCGTTATATTATAATGTCGATGAGGAGGCACTGCCTCCGAGACGAAATGTTGATACTTAAAAATTAACGAAGTTTAGATTTTGGGGCTGTCTCCGTTCAGCCCGAAGTCCAATGAACCTATAGTGGAGGGAACGATGTTCCCGATGAAACTATGGGCTGAGGACAACCCGTTTCCATAGCTGTCGGTTTATATGATAAGCTATTAAATGTTATAGTAAGCTATGGAAACGGGAAACGGACATTACCAATATTTTCAATCTTATGGGGATTTTTTGGAGGAATATATATTGTATCTCCTTTTTTAACTTCAAATTTTTCATTATTTAAAGTCATTAATCCCTGTCTTTCTAAGATATAATATATCTCTTCGGATGTATGATGTTTATGCAATAAAGTTTTAGAACCTACTGGAACAATTGCCGTTTGAAACAGTTTAATTTTTCATAGATAAATATGGATATTTATAGACATTTATTACCGAAATTTTTATATATGAATTTATATATACCACACAATCGTAAAGATGCCTCTGATGAAGGTGACAATGGAGACCTAAGGAGGCATCGATAATTATTATTTAAACCGATAGGCGGAGCTGGGGTCCCCGTGACTGGGGAATAGACCGATGACTTGCTCCCGATGAACCCAGAGGGAGCTGAGGTTAATGAATCCCAAGTCCAACATGGATGTTTGTCTATAAATGCCCCATGTTGGACAGACCCCTATGCTAAATTATATGAGTTGATTAATAAATATGTTGAGGATAAAGAGAAAGCGGAAATAATTTATAGAGTAGTTGAGGAATTTATAAAAGAAAATGAGAAGAGGATTGAAGATAAGTTTAAAAATGAGAAGGTTGTTATCAAAAATGAGTTAAAGGATGAGTTAAAAAATGAATTAGCTACAAAAGAGGACATTCTTATATTAGAAGAAAAAATGAACACAATGGAGGAGAGATTAAAGAGATATGTTGATAACAAGTTTAATGTAATATTGATAACTCAAATAATAATCTTATTTGCTATACTTATTACAAATCCTGGGGCAATAGAGTTGATAAAACTTTTAATTGGATTAAAATAAGATTTTATTTTCTTGGAAGTTTCTTAAATTCGTTAGCTAAGAGCTCAAAAACCTCCTTATCCTCTACATTCTCAAATATCTTTATAATATCGTAAATTATCCTTTTACACAATGCCTTTGAAAAGTCATCTAAAACCTCCTCAACTGGCTTATTTTTAGTTTTCAATATCTTTTTTGCCTTTTCAACCTCCTTCTTTCTTACATTTTCAATATACTGCCCAAGTTCTTTTATTGCTGTTTCGAATTTCATTTTATCAAGAAGCTCTTTTAACTTCTCTAACTCCTCAGATATAATCATCTCGACCTTTGGAATTTCTTCCTTTCTCTTCTTTAAATTTTCCTCAGCCACCAATCTTAAATCATCAATTGTAAATAAAAAAATGTCTGGCAATTCCCTAATGTCATCGGTTGTATCTCTTGGGTTAGCAATATCAATAATAACCGTTTTTCCAGCATTTTTTAATCTCTCCTTATTTAAAATTGGATGCGGGGCTCCTGTGGCTGAGATAACTATGTCAGCATATCTTAATGCCTCTTCTAATTTATCAAATTTTATAGCTATTCCACCAAGTTCTTTGGCTAATTTTTCAGCTTTTTCATAAGTTCTGTTTGCTACGATAATTGCTTTAATGTTTT
>JAMOTQ010000021.1 GCA_027068365.1 Methanocaldococcus sp. | reverse complement strand
CTCCTTTTTTTACAACCCTTCCAACTTCAAAGGCATAACATTTTAATTTTTCCAACTCGTCAATTAAATCATCTTTATACTCTTTTTTTGCTGATATTAACAAACCACCAGCAGTTTCAGCCCCATAACCATCCAACAAAGCATGACCAAACATCCTACTTAACTCAGGGGTCTTTTTTATACATGGCAATAAATTTATTTCTATTAAAACATTGCTATTCTTAGCCATCTCATTTGAATGTCCCAATATTCCAAATCCCGTAATGTCAGTTAAAGCATTTGCTACCTTATCTCCAACTCTTTCCTCTGCCTTTCTCAAAGCCAATAATCCATATCTATTTGATGTAGTCATTAATTCTATTGCTTTATTTATTATATACTCTTTTTCCTCTCCATCAACATCTATTAAATCCTTAAACTCCTCTGGAATCCTTGACAACGCCATCGCTGTCTGAGTCCCTAATGGTTTTGTCAATATTAAAATATCTCCTTCCTCAGCCCCTGCCTTTGTTAAGACCTCCTCCTCTCTCCCAACTCCTGTAACTGCCCCTCCAATTAAAGGCCAGGGGTTTAATATTGTATGCCCTCCAACAATTGTTGTTTTATTTTCTCTACAAAAGTCCTGAAAGCCCTTTAACATCTCTCTAACTATTTCTATTGGGAGCTTCTCTGGAATGCTAACAATTGTTAAAACTCCTACTATATCTAAAAGTCCCATAGCATATATGTCACTTGTTGAGTTGCAAGCCGCTATTTTCCCTTGTAAATATGGGTCATCAACTATTGGTGTGAAAACATCAACTGTTTTTGCTATAACTAACCCATCCCTTTTAATTATTGACGCGTCATCTCCTAAACCAACTAAGATATTTTTATCAGATAAGTCATCATCGGTAACTATTCCTTTAACTAAATACTCTAACTCGGTGCTGGGCAGTTTGCAAGCTCATCCATGCAATTTAACCAATTCAGTTAATTTTATCTTCTTCTCCATTAGTATCACCAGATGAAAGTTATAAATTTATAAACATAACCAACAACTACAATTATTAGTAAATTTAATAGAAGTATAAAATACTACCAATTAAAATTTTTAATAACCTTTGAGTTATTAAAAAGCCAATAGTGTGGAGATTAGTATGGAAATCCCAATATTTGTTGTTATATCTGGCAGTGATTTGTATGGCATTCCAAATCCAAGTGATGTATATATTAGGGGAGTTCATATCTTAGATAGAGAGCTATTTATTAAAAACTGTCTATATAAAAGCAAGGAGGGGAGGTCATAAATAAAATGTTTGGAAAGTGTGATTTTGTTAGCTTTGAGCTTGGGAAGTTTTTGAGAGAGATTTTAAAGCCAAATGCCAACTTTATTGAGATTGCTTTATCTGATAAGGTTTTGTATTCATCAAAGTATCATGAAGATGTTAAAGAGATAGCTTATAACTGCATCTGCAAAAAGCTATATCATCACTGGAAGGGATTTGTCAGCCATTTAAAAAAATTGTGTGAGAAAGAAAGTTATAACAATCCAAAGACACTTTTATATATTTTGAAGGCTTATTATCAAGGTATTTTATGCTTAGATAGAGAGGAGTTTAAACCAGATTTTAGCTCATTTAGATGCTTAGATTGCTACGATGAGGATATTGTGAGCCATTTATTTGAATGCAAAGTGAATAAAAAGCCAGTTGATGATAGTTATAAGGAGAAAATAAAAAGTTATTTTTATGAGTTGGATGTATTATTAGATGAAAGCTATAAAAACTCCAACCTAATTGATGAACCTTCAAAAACTGCAAAGATTAAAGCCATAGAGCTTTATAAAAAGCTATACTTTGGGGATGTGAGAGAATGATAAGCAGTAGATGCAAAAATATAAAACCATCAGCAATTAGGGAAGTTTTTAATTTAGCAACATCTGACTGTATAAATTTAGGAATTGGAGAGCCGGACTTTGATACTCCTAAGCATATAATTGAAGAAGCAAAAAAGGCATTGGATGAAGGAAAAACTCACTACTCTCCAAACAATGGAATTCCTGAGCTTAGAGAAGAGATAAGCAACAAATTAAAAAAAGATTACAACTTAGATGTTGATAAAGATAATATAATAGTTACCTGTGGAGCTTCAGAGGCGTTAATGCTATCTATTATGACTTTGGTTGATAGAGGAGATGAGGTTTTAATTCCAAATCCGTCATTTGTTTCTTATTTCTCATTAACAGAATTTGCAGAGGGCAAAATTAAAAGTATAAATTTAGATGAAAACTTTGATATTGATTTAGAGCAAGTTAAAGAATCAATAACTAAAAAAACAAAGTTGATAATTTTTAACTCCCCATCAAATCCTACTGGAAAGGTATATGATAAAGAGACAATAAAGGGATTAGCAGAGATTGCCGAAGATTACAACTTAATTATTGTTTCAGATGAGGTCTATGATAAAATTATCTATGACAAAAAACATTATTCCCCAATGCAATTTACTGATAGATGCATATTGATTAACGGCTTTTCCAAAACTTATGCCATGACTGGGTGGAGAATTGGCTATTTGGCTGTTTCCGATGAATTAAATAAAGAGCTGGACTTAATCAACAACATGATTAAGATTCATCAATACAGCTTTGCCTGTGCTACAACCTTTGCCCAGTATGGAGCTTTA
>JAMOTQ010000020.1 GCA_027068365.1 Methanocaldococcus sp. | reverse complement strand
CAGTATCCGTCTCTGATTTAAATTTATGTCCCTTCTTTATTAAATCCTCTTTTAACTCTTTATAGTTGCTTATAATTCCATTATGCACAACCGCAATCTCTTCCTTACAGTCAGTGTGGGGATGAGCATTTTCTCTGCTAACATTTCCGTGTGTTGCCCATCTATTGTGTCCAAGTCCGACACATCCATCAACATCTAAAAATCCCTCTTTTTTAGCAACCTCTTCAACCTTCCCCACATTTTTTTTGATAATTAATCTATCATCATCTATAACCCCAATCCCACAACTATCATATCCCCTATACTCCAACCTTTTTAATCCATTTAACAATATTTTTGATGCTTTTTCATTACCTATATAGCCAATAATCCCACACATAATTTCACCGATAAACCTAAATATTCCCTAAGTAATAAATAGTTAAAACTAAACAATTATATTAACATTTAATTTCAACTTCTCTTTTAAATAAATATTATATAATGTTTTGTTTGGAGGTGAGAGTTATGGTATTTGGTAGTGTAGCGAGTGAAAAAACTCCAGAAGAGATATTAAAAGGAGTTGCTTTAATGTTGGATGAAATAATTAACGATACAACAGTTCCAAGAAACATTAGAGCTGCTGCTGAAAAAGCTAAGGAGGTAGTTTTAAAAGAGGATGAAGAACCAATTGTTAGAAGTGCTACGGCAATCCATATTTTGGATGAGATTAGCAACGACCCAAACATGCCACTTCACACAAGAACACAAATATGGAGTATTGTTAGTGAGTTGGAGAGGGTTAAATAAATTTTAAATCTCTCACTATTTATTTACGAGGAGTTTTAAAAGTGTTAGTTTTGCCTGTTCTTCTAAGACCTCAACTTTTATATAGGCGTCTATCAAATCTTTTCCTAAGCAAACTACACCATGATTTTTTAATATAATTACATCCTCATCTCTTTCTGCTGTTTTTTCAGCCAACTTTAAGCTACCTGCTTCAAAATAATCAACATATCCAATTTTTTTCAAAAATATTTTCCCCTCTGGTGTTAAAAGCTCTATTTCCTTATTTATTGTTGATAAAAAAGTTGATGTAAGTGAGTGGGTGTGAATTATTGCATTTACATCTTTTCTTTTTCTATAAATCATTAAGTGAAGATTTCTCTCTGATGTTGGCTTTCCTTTTATAACATTTCCATCTAAATCCATCTCAGCAATATCCTCCTCTTTCAAAAATCCTAAAATAGATCCAGTTGGAGTTAAATATATTTTATCCCCTTCTCTAACTGATACATTACCTCCACTACCTACAACATACTTTCTTTCATAGAGTTTTTTACATATCTCAACAAATTGCTTTTTGTTCATACTTTCACTTAAAATATTTTTATTAGTTTCAATATTAAAATTATAACTGTTATATAGAGGAACACCACCAAAATCCCTAATATTAATATATTTATGTATATCATTTTTAAACTTTTCTTTAAATCTTCCATTGTTTTTATATATGTTCCTAAAATCAACAATGCTTCATGTTTTAATATTTTATTGGCTTTTTCATCTAATTTTTTCTCATTTTCTTTTAGTTTTGCATCCACTCTCTTCTCCAATTCTAAGAGTTTTTTACTCAATACTTCAAATCTCTCCTCTATCTCTTTATCATCCATAATAGCCCTTAATTATGTTTTTCCAGTTTTTACTTTATTCTCTTTGCTTTTATCTTTATCTAAGAATTTGTCCATATTATCTAAATCAAATACAAGAGGGATTATCTCATCCAATGTTTTTACAGGAATTATTTCTATTCCCTCCGTCTCAATAACATCAATCATATTTGCCTCTGGAATAATAACCCTCTTAAATCCGTATCTTTTAGCTGCTTCTATCTTCTCATTAACTCCTCCAATAGCTAAAACATTCCCACTTAAATCTAAACTTCCAGTTATTGCAAAGTCCTGTTTTAATGGAATATCTAATAAAGCAGAGATTATAGCCAAACAAACAGCGGCTG
>JAMOTQ010000019.1 GCA_027068365.1 Methanocaldococcus sp. | reverse complement strand
ATCTTCTCATTAACTCCTCCAATAGCTAAAACATTCCCACTTAAATCTAAACTTCCAGTTATTGCAAAGTCCTGTTTTAATGGAATATCTAATAAAGCAGAGATTATAGCCAAACAAACAGCGGCTGTTGCACTATCCCCGTCAATCTTTGAATATGACTGACTGAATTGGATATATATCTCCTTATTATTTAAATCAATATCTTTCTTAGGTAGAGGAAGTTTTTTCTCAGCCACCAATTTTTTTGATAAGGCAGATGCCAAAGTTATGGAGTGCTTTGCAATATCCCCACTTATGTTTAATAGATGAGTTCCTGGATTCTTTGAGTCCAATATTTGAACCACAATCTTCGTTACATCCCCAATTCCCCCAGCTCCTAACACAGCCAAACCATAAACAACTCCAACCTTTGGCTCGTCATTTGGCACTATATGCTTATATCTCTTAAAGTTTTTAATGTAGTTTAATGCCACTTGTTTCTCCATGCTGTATATTCCAGTGTCAAATACCTTCCTTATATGCTCTGCTGTTATATAGACCTTATTATCTTTATCCTTATGAGTTTCTGGCTTATAGTTTCCTTTTTCATCAAAGTTTCCTAATAATTCCTCAATATCTTTACCCATAGCCACATCATTAGCCATCTTTATAATATTTGCTAATAATCTTAACCTTAAAGTTAATTTATCTTTGGAGCCAGCTAAGTATTGAGCAATTCTAACAACTTCACAACATCCGTCATAAGTCATTGGATTTAAATTGTTGTTTTTTATCTCTTGGACTATAAACTGCAATAACTTGTCCCTATTTTCTAAGGTGTTGTCCATTTTGTTCTTTAAAACAATTTTATAGTCAATTCTATCCAACAGTGGAGCCCTCAAATTATAAACATCATCCATATTTCCAGACATTATTAGGATGAAATCACAAGGTATTGGGTTTGTTTCTACTGTTGCACCACTTGAATTTGGATTCCTTCCACTAATTGGGAGTTGTTTATCTTGTAGAGCGGTTAAAATATAGTCCTGCACTTCTAATGGCATTGTTTTTATTTCATCAACGTATAAAATCCCCCTATGTGCCTCATGAATAGCTCCCAATATAATCCTTTTATGTGGAGGAGTTCCTAATGGTGGTCTTCCACCTAATGGACAGTGCTTTATATCTCCCAATAATCTTGTTACATTGTAGGCACTTGCTCTTACAAGAGGTCTTTTTTTGCATTCATATAAGAGAACTGGATTTAAATCCATTGGATTGTAGGAGTTTGTCATTGATGCTCTTGAAGCTCCCATTATTGTCGTTAAAATTATTACAAATCCAAAGATTAATACAATTAGTGCTGTTATAGTTACCGATGCTAATAGATAATCCTTAGGTATATTTTTTAAAAGATACTCTGATAGCAGTATAGCACCAATCATTATTAAAATTAAGGTGACAGAATTTGGAGTTTTTAAATCCAATTTTGGGATTTCTTTTGTATCTTCTTTATACTCACCATCTATAACCTCAACTATTGGTCTCTCCATATTCTTTAAATTTGGTTTTGCAATTACATAATAGGGTATAAAATCTCCAAAATCGGATAAAATTTCTCCAACTGCCTTAACTATCATCGATTTTCCTACTCCTGGCTCTCCTAATAAAATAACATGTCTTTTATTTTTTACAGCAGATAAGACAATTTTAACAGCTTCCTCTTGTCCAATAACCTGGTCAATTAATCTTGGTGATGGTTCAGGCAATTCCTCAGTGGTTTTAAATTTTGTTGAAAACATATTCACACCTTAAAAATCCCTCTGTAAATATATGCATATATATAGATTTTTTAAATTTATGTTTTGAATGCTATAAAAAGATATAAACCTATCATAATATAATAATCCCATATTTATAATTTTTAGTTTGGTGAAAAAATGGACTTAGAAGGTTATATTAGGAGATGCCTAAGAAAAAAAATTCCTGAGAATAAGATTATTGAGGATGGATTCAAAAGGATTTTGGAAATTAAAGAAGATGTAGATGAGGAGTTTGCAAAGAAGTTTATAAAAGCCATATTGGAGGAGGTAAAAACCACTGAAAAATTTAAAGAGATAAAGGATGAGAACTTAAAAAATATATTGGAGTATCCAAAATCTGGAATAACAATGGGAAAGATGGGGGTTGGTAGTAGAGGAGAAGGAGATTTTTTTGTTCATAGGGAGATAGCAAGGATAGTTAAAAGCACCAAAGTTAATGCCTATGTTTCAACTGAGGAGCAAGATGATGCGGGCATTGTTAAGGCAGATGCTAAATACATAGTTGCGGCAATAGATGGGACACATTCAAGATTGAGTGATTTCCCATTCCTTGGAGGTTTTCATGTAGCAAGAGCGGCTTTAAGAGATGTTTATGTTATGGGAGCTGAGGCGGTTGCTTTAATTAGCGATATACACTTGGCAGATGATGGAGATGTGGGGAAGATATTTGACTTCACAGCCGGAATTTGTGCCGTTTCTCAGGCGGTTAATGTTCCTCTAATAGGGGGAAGCACATTAAGAGTTGGGGGGGACATGGTAATTGGAGACAGGTTGGTTAGTGCGGTTGGTGCAATAGGAGTTATTAAAGAGGGGGAGCCAACAGCAAGGAGAAATGCTGAGGTTGGAGATGTTATATTAATGACTGAGGGAAGTGGTGGAGGGACTATAACCACAACTGCCTTGTATTATGGATGGTTTGATGTAATTTATGAAACTTTAAATGTAGATTTTATAAGGGCTTGTCAGAACTTGATTAGAAGTGGTTTAATTAAAAAGATTCATGCAATGACTGATGTGACAAATGGTGGTTTAAGAGGAGATGCTTATGAAATTTCAAAAACAGCTAAGGTCTCTTTAATATTTGACAAAGAGAAGGTTTATAAAACAATCAATCCAAAGGTCTTGGAGATGCTTGAAGCGTTAAATATAGACCCATTAGGTGTTTCTACTGACTCTTTAATGATTATCTGCCCAGAAGAATATGCTGAGGAGATAAAAAAGGTTACTGGGGCTGTGGAAGTTGGGTATGTTGAAGAAGGAGAGGAGAGTTATTTAGTTGATGGAAATAAAAAAATTCCTTTAAAACCAATGTTTAGAGAATCTGCATATACACCAGTTAAAAAGGTTGTTGGTGAGAAGAAACCCGAAAACTTTGAGGAGATGAAGGAGAAAGTTAAAAAAGCATGTGATGAAGCAATTAAAAAGAAGGACTTTGTTGTTGAATTGTTAAAAGAGAGAAAAAAGAAATTTTAATACTTCCCTTCTAAGATTTTTACAGCAATTTCTTTTGCCTGTTCCCTCTTCTCTTTTAAGTCATTTAAAAACTCTACAACTTTTTCATAAGCCATTTTTTTACATTTACCACAAGTTAGCTCTCCACTTCTACATTTTTGATATATCTCAGCTAATTCCTTATCATCTAACACTAAGTGATATAAAAACAACTCATAAATAACACATTCCTCTGGAATTCCTCCATATTTTTTATGCTCTTCCAACGTCTCTCTTCCTCCTGTCTTAGCTGAGAATATCTTCTTTTTAACAGTTTTTTCATCATCAGTTAAAAATATTGCCGTCTCTGGCTTTGAAGAACTCATCTTCCCTCCTAACAATCCAGTCATAAATCTGTGATATGTTGAAGATGGTGGGATGAAGTTGAATTCCTTAGCTCTATTTGCTATATCCCTTGTTAACCTTATGTGAGGGTCTTGGTCTATTCCAACGGGAACAACAACGGGCTTTGGCTCTGGATTTAGGTTTTCATCAAGTTGAGGATGCAATATATCTGCAACTTGAACTATTGGGGCAAAGACATGCCCAATATTTGTTTCTCCTTTAAATCCATAAATTGCCTTCATCTCACTCCAATTAGTTTTTTTAGATAAAATTAAAGCCAAATCTTTAACCTTATTATACTTTGATTGTAAATAGACATTAATTTTTTCTGGGTTTAAGCCAAGTGCTATGTAGTTGGTTATATATTCATTTAAAGCGAGTTCTTTTGTTTTCTCAAAGCTCATGTTTCTTGCCCAATATGCCTCTAAATCAGCTATTGGGATGTTTATATTGTCTGTGTATTTTTGATAAAACTTCAATAAATCTACCACCATCTTATGCCCAAAGTGCATTTTACCGGAGGGCATCATTCCGCTAACAACTGCAAACTCCTTATTATTTTTTATTGCATCAACTATTCTCTCAAAATCTCTATGCCCCAATATAATATTTCTCCTAAAAAAATGATGTTCATCTTTTAAATCCCCTAAAACATCAGATATTGGCTTAACTCCAAACTTTTCCATTGTTTTTTTGTAGTCAATAACTGCTGGTGTTTCCCACGGTGTTAATTCCATTTAGTTTCACCTTAATATTTTGTGATGGAAAATTTAAATACTGTGGTTAATATATATCTTGTTATATAAGTCCCTTAAAGGGTGTTACCTATGAGATGGGCAATCTTTTTAATTTTATTAACTATAATATTTAGCGGTTGTTTAAATAATGAGGAGATAAGTAAAGAGGAAATAATTAAGAAGATTGATGAAATTGACACATTCTCTTATAATTCAAAAGTATTTATAAATCTTAGTGTTTCAAATCCAGCAATAAATAAAGTTAATATTGAGATGGACATTGATGGATACAGCAATAGAAAAAACTCAAAGGGAACAATATATGTTTATTACACAATTGACTACTTTAATAGTAAGAGGGAGGTTATTCCATTCTATGTAAATGAAGAGGGGACATTTATAAAGTTGGATGGAAAATGGCAGAAAATAACCAATAATGATTTAGGCAATCACACGTGGAATATATTAGCTTATATAAAGGACTTAATTGAAAAGAATGACATAAAAGTTGAGAATGAAGATAATCATTACGTAATAAGGTTAAAGGATGAGAATGTTGAAAAGCAATTAAATCCTTTCTGGTATAGAGGAATAAAGATTCCTGGAATAGATTTAAAAATCTCTGGTGAGGAGGTAGTTATCATTTTAGACAAGGATGGAACTCCAATAAAGGTTATCAAAAAAGGAAAATTATATGGAACTTCTAATCAAGGAGATATAAGTGG
>JAMOTQ010000018.1 GCA_027068365.1 Methanocaldococcus sp. | reverse complement strand
TTCCTGGAATAGATTTAAAAATCTCTGGTGAGGAGGTAGTTATCATTTTAGACAAGGATGGAACTCCAATAAAGGTTATCAAAAAAGGAAAATTATATGGAACTTCTAATCAAGGAGATATAAGTGGGAATATAGTTGTTGAGACAACAATATCTGGAATTAATGAATATTATAACTTCTCCATGGGGTCTGTCCAACATGGACATTTATAGACAAACATCCATGTTGGACTTGGGAATCATCAACCTCGACTCCTTCTGGGTTCATTGGGAGCAAGTCATCGGTCTCTTCCCCGGTCACGGGAACCCCAACTCCGCCTATCGGTTTAAATAATAATTATCGATGCCTCCTTAGGTCTCCATTGTCACCTTCATCAGAGGCATCTTTACGATTATATGGTATATATAAATTCATATATAAGAATTTCGGTAATAAATGTCTATAAATATTCATATTTATCTATGAAAAATTAAACTGTTTCAAACGGCAAATAGGAGCATTGACTCAATAAAGACAAAATAAAAATTATAATAAAAATAACTAACTGTTGAAGGAGATAATGATGATAGTAACCACAACACCATATATTGAAGGAAAAAGAATAATTAAATATCTTGGTTTTGTTCATGGAGTTGCGTCAGTTTATGTTACTGTCAAGTTTTATGAAGATGTTAAGGACGCATATGAAAGAGCATTAAGGGAAGCTGAGAGAATTGCATTGAGTAGAATGGTAGATAATACCAAAAAATTGGGGGCTAATGCTGTTATTGGAATAAACTCAACATATGCAATGGTTGGAGAAAAAGGAGACATGATAATGGTAAGTATCTACGGGACTGCGGTTATTGTTAAAGAAGATAGAAAGCAAATATGGGACATGGATAGCTAGTTATAATTTAGCTTTTACTTTTTTAATAGGATATAAACATCATCTCCAACTTTCACATTTTTTAAATATTCAGCATTTTCAACCACTTTCCCAACGATATTTGTCTTTTCAAAACTCTCCCCAGTAGGTCCAAACTTCTCACTTTCTCCCAATCTAATACCAATCATTCCCTTATATCTACTAACCATGTTTGTTACTCCAATAGCACATGGCTCTACCTTATCTTTTGGAGTGTTTTCAGGCAATAAACCCTTTGCATACTCAGGATTTCCTTTAAACATTACAATATCTTTATGTTTGAAATAGACGTGAAGTTTTCCAACTCTCTTTGTAGTTAATCCAGTTGTCTTCCTAAAATACCATGTTGTTATTGGAGCTTTATCATCATACAGTTCTATAACTACTATTTTATCTTTATTTAGCCCCTTAATTTTAACTTTCTTTTCCTTTAATACATCTAAGGTATATTCTGGCTCTTGCTCAACAACAATTGCATTTTCCAAGTCCCCTTCCTTCTCCACCTCTATATTATGTTTTTTAAACATCTCCTCAGCTTCCTCCATGGTTAAGCCAATAGCACACAATCTCTCAGGAACTGTTTTCACAGATAAAATTCCAGAGTCAGAAAAGTCAATAAGCTCCATCCCCTCTTTAACTCTCCCAACAACCGTGTGAGATATTGAAGAGCTCCTACTTTCCCTATAAATATAAACTTTCCCTTCCCCAGCTCCGTAGTTTCTTACAGTTATAAATCCCCTCTCCCTATCAATTAAATTCCCTTCCTCAATTTTTAACGTCTGTAATCTACAATCAGCAACATAAGTATTAGTGTTTTCAGTTACTTCAAATATTCCATCCTCCATTAAAGCTAAACAATGTTCAACTGCTGAAGGTGTTCCATCAAACTCTGCTGTGAAGTAAGTGTAGATTTTCCAACCATCCTCTAATTTTGTATTTAAATCGGTTGTTACAAAATAATCTACTGCCTCTTTTTCTTCTCTAATTGGCTCTATGTTAATAATCTTGTCTCCAATCTCTAACCTGTCAATTACCCATTTACCTCCAACAACAATTCCAATTTTTGGCTCTTTTAATCCATAAAATCCATCAGTTTTTCTTTTGATAAATACAATATGTCCCTCATCTTTATCTAAACCTGAGATACTTAAAACAACGTCCCATTTTTTAAACTCCCTTACTTCTGTTGAGATATCTAAATCAATTGTCGTAGGCCCAAAGGCAACATCAATCCCACTAACCCATCTAAGTTTTTTTACAAAATTCTTATAATTATTTATGAAAAATTCTGCTGTCTCATTATTTTCAGTTATTGCAACAATTATATTCCCCTTTGTAGTTTCAATTAAAAATTTCTTTGGAACTTTTTCTGCCTCTCTTTTAATCCCTCTTATTATTACAATATTTGTCCCTTCTTTATAATATTCATCTTTTATAACATCTCCCAATTTCTCTCCAACCTTTTCCTTTCCATTTACAATTACCTTAGCCATAATTTCACCAAATATTATTTTGAGATTATTATTGTCTTTATATTACTCATCTCTTCCATTGCATATTTAACCCCTTCCCTACCTAAGCCACTCCTCTTAACTCCCCCAAAAGGCATATTGTCCTGCCTAAACAATGATGAATCGTTTATAATAACTCCCCCAAACTCCAAGTTTTCAGCAAATTTTAATGCCTTATTTATATTGTTTGTGAATATGGCTGAATGCAATCCATATTCAGTGCTATTGGCTATATCAATCATCTCCTCCTCATTAGTCCTAATTATAGGAACTACTGGGGCAAATGTCTCTGTCTTACATAAAATGTTGTCTCTATCAACCTCTAAGATAGTTGGATAAAAGATAGCTTTATCTCTCTTTCCTCCCAATAATAATTTTCCTCCCTCATTTATTGCCTCTTCTACAATCTTCTCAGCCCACTCTGCATGTTCAACACTTATTAACGGTCCAACATCAGTTTTCTCATTCAACGGATTTCCTATATTAAGAGTTTTAGCTTTATTTACAAACATCTCTATAAACTTATCTGCTATACTCTCATCAACTAAAATCATCCCAACAGAGATGCAAACCTGCCCAGCATAGATAAAGCTTCCTTTTATTAAAGAATTAACTGCCTTATTTAAATCGGCATCCTTTAAAATGATATTTGGATTAACCCCCCCTAACTCCAAAGCAATTTTTTTGAATCCAGCTTTTTTGGTAATTAACTCTCCAACTTTTGAACTTCCTGTGAAAGAAATCATATTTACCTTTTCATTAACAACTATCTCATCTCCTACAACCTCTCCAGCCCCTGTAAGTAAGTTATAAACTCCTAATGGGACATTGTATTTCTTTAAAGCATTTTCTATAATTTTAGCCAACTCTATACAAACAAGAGGGGCTTTTGATGATGGATGATGAACTACTACATTCCCAGTGGCTATAGCTGGAGCTATCTTATGGGCTGAGAGATTAAGAGGATAATTAAATGGAGTTATAGCCCCAACTATTCCAACTGGCTCTCTCTTTGTAAAAATCAATTTATCATCTGAGGGAATTACCTCATCCCTAAACTCCTTAACATAGAAAGCGGCTAATTTAAATGTTCCAATACTTCTCTCAACCTCTAATCTTGCCTGCTTTATAGGTTTTCCTGCATCTATAGCTAATATTTTTGCAAGTTCTTCCTTCTTTTCTTTGATTTGTTTGGCAATGTTCATTAAGATGTTGTATCTTTTAGTTATGGAGAGGTTTTTCATAACATCTTTATACTTCTCAGCCACATCTATTGCTTCTTTAACTTCCTCCCTGCTTAAAGAAGGGATTTTTTTAATAACTTCTAATGAATAGGGGTTGATAACTTCAATATCTTCCCTATCTATCCACTTTCCATCTATGAACATAATTTCACCAAAATAAAAAGGATGTCATAATCAAACTTATAATTTGTCTCTCTTTTATTTTAAATGTTTTTAACAAATAAAGTATCAAAGTAGTAAAAAAACTATAAATAAAAATAAATATTTGCATATTTTTATTAAACTATAATTTTATTGTATTGGGATTTTTTAATCTTTATACGGTTGGGAGTTTATCTCGTTAAATACGTCCATAATTAGAAGAAATCCATTTAAAATCCAACATCCTCATTTTTAAGCTTTCTTATCAAATTTCTAAGGGTGGAGTATTTTAATGATTTTATTTATTTGAATTAATTAAAATATGTGAATTTTTAAAAGATTTTGGTCAATTATTTTTAGGTTTGATATTTCCCCAATAAATAATTTAGGTTTTAGTAATTAAAGGTTTTAAAGTTCTTTTTGTAATTGTGGAGAAAAGTTTAAATATTAGTAAGAGTATACAAATAAAGGTAGTTATCTATCCTTCGACAAAAATGGTATAGAAAAGCTTAAATATTAGAAGTGAATAAAATAACAATATATCGGATGATTACCCTGTTAAAATCAGACCGTTTCGGTATGGAAATTCTTTTCCTTTATCTCTGATTATAATCATCACGTCGTTAAAATCAGACCGTTTCGGTATGGAAATATGGCATTAACTAATTTAAATCCACAAAACAAAAAAGTTTTTAGTTAAAATCAGACCGTTTCGGTATGGAAATTCACAATATTTAACAATTCTTTTAAGTTTTTGCTCCAAGTTAAAATCAGACCGTTTCGGTATGGAAATTACCTTCTCGGCCACCTCATCCCATCTGAGGATGGTTCGTTAAAATCAGACCGTTTCGGTATGGAAATAAATTGTTCAAGTCAGTATTATTAGCATCATCAGGAGTGTTAAAATCAGACCGTTTCGGTATGGAAATTACATTCTCTCAAAAAGAAGATTTTACATTTATGCAGTTAAAATCAGACCGTTTCGGTATGGAAATTATTTCTTATTCATTGTAGCACTCATTATTAGTTTTAACTTGTGTTAAAATCAGACCTCTTGGAGGTTAAAGTTTAGACATTTAATTGGGGCTGAAAGCCCCAACTTATAACCAATTATCAAAGAAATATATTTACTATGGAATTTAGAAGCCCAAAGGGCTTTTATAACTACCTTATTTAATTTTAAAAACTTTGATAATTGGTTAAATGGATGTGGGGTATACACACCATAGAGGGGCTATGCCCCTCTATTGAGATACTCCCCTAATTTACACCTCCGAGCGTAAGCGAGGAGGTGTTAGGTTTTGATGAAATGGAAAGCAAAGCTTTCCAGCTATGAAAATCTTTGATTTTCATTTAACTTTTTTCTAAAAGTTTCATAACAATAGATTAGAGCCCTATGTAATTCAGACCGTTTCGGTATGGAAAGGATACTTTGTTAGAAGGAAAATATTAGATAAACCTATAAAGACGTGGGATTTTCCAAATTATTTATTTTATAAAGATAAATTTATAAAATTATATATAAGAATCTAAATGCACATTATTTATATTAGAAAATATCAAACATAAAAATAATGAAATAACCAAAATACATGGGGAGGGTATATTATGGACTATATAAACTTGAACTACACACCAAATGAAAATGACTTACTATCTTGCATGATAATTAAAGGGGAAAATTTAGAAAAATTAGCTAATGAAATTGCTGGTGAAAGCTCAATTGGAACATGGACAAAACTTCAAACAATGAAAAGCGATATTTACGAAAAATTAAAGCCAAATGTATATGAAATTAAAGAGATTGGAAAAGAAGGGAACTATA
>JAMOTQ010000017.1 GCA_027068365.1 Methanocaldococcus sp. | reverse complement strand
ACAATCCCTTTCCTTTCTTTTTTATGTTTTATTGCCTCAATAATCTCACTAACTATATCTTCAACATCCCTACCTGTTGTATCTATCTCATAAACTTTGCCTTTGCTCTCACATAAACAAACATCTAAAATTTCCGCCTGAATATTTTCTAAAACCTTTTTTGTTGTATAACCTCTTTTCTCTAACCTTTCTTTAATAATCTCTGGGTTGCATCTTAATACAATAATATAGTCAGGATTTAATAGATGGGAGACATGCCCATCTAATATAATATTTTTCTCTTTTTTTTCAATCTCTTTAATAAAATCCTCCAATCTATCAAAATCAATAACATAGGAGTCCATATCTTCATCCTTTTCAGTGTATAACTTATATCTTTTAACAACCTCAGTTATATCGATGACTTTTATTCCTAATTTCTCCCCTAAGACCTTTGATACTGTTGTCTTTCCAACTCCTGGAGTTCCAGTTATTGCTATTCTCATTTAACCACCAAAAAATAAAAATAAAAAATAGAGAAAATTTACACATTTTCAGCATCATCAGCAATATTTGAGACATATTTTTCCAAAACAACATCATCCCTATAAGCTAACAACACACCTTCAGCAACAAATCCCAATCTATAATTTAGAACTTCCATATAGTCCCTAAATTCATTAAGCTCCTTTATAATAGATTCAAATGGCACCTCTTCAAAATTTATAATTACAACATCATACTCTGGGACTCTATCTTTTATATTTTCAAAGTCCAAAGGATGTTTAATCCTAACAACATACAATTTTGGTAGAATCTTTTCTACCTTAACTACCTCTTCTATTTCTTTTACTTCTTCTTTTTTCTTATCTTTAAATTCTAAAATTTCTGATTCAGTTTCTGTCTCATCCTCCAATATGTAAGCTGGTTTTTCTTCTCCAATAACTATATACTCCTCATCAGGAACTTCAACTGGTGTAGGTAAATCTTTGTTCCCTCTAATCTTCTTTATAATCTTTTTAATAACCATAACCCTTCCCTCTTCCAAATTTTAAAATGTTATTTTATATTTTATTATATAAATTTAACTTTCAAGAGTTTAAGAGTTAAGAAATGCCGCAAAGACCCATTAAGCATATAATAAAAATTATTCAACAGTAACACTCTTTGCTAAGCCCCTTGGTTTATCAACATCCCTCCCCAACTCGACTGCCTTATAATAAGCTAATAATTGGAAGGCAGGGGCGTAGATGATTGGAGATATTTCCTCAATAACCTCTGGGACTAATATGTTTTCAGCCCCATCTATTTCAATTGGAGTTATGGCTATAACCTTACCTCCTCTTGCTCTAACCTCTTCAATATTTGATAATATTGAATTAAATACAGATGAACTTCTTGGAGGGACAATAGCCACAGTATCCATGTTTTTATCGATTAACGATATTGTCCCATGCTTTAACATTCCTCCACTCATTCCCTCTGCATGTAAATAAGTTATTTCTTTAAATTTTAAAGCTCCCTCCAATGCACTCGCAATATTTATTCCCTTAGATATAAATATGTAGTTATTTGCTTTTAGATTTTTAGCTATTTTTTTAATAACATCTTTTTTATCTAAAACTTGCTTTATATAATCAGGAATATAGTTAATCTCTTTTTCATACTTGCTCATATCCCTACCTAACAATTTGCCATACTCAATAAACAACCTATAAAGTATCATCAACTGGGATGTGTAAGTTTTAGTTGCACAGACAGCTATTTCTATTCCTGCTCCCATCATGATAGTTATATCTGCCTCTCTTGTAGCTGAACTACCAACAACATTAACTATAACTCCTGTTTTTGCCTTATTTTTCTTAGCAAATCTTAATGCCTTTAAAGTATCGTAGGTCTCTCCACTTTGAGTAATGCCAATAACTAATGTTTTTTCATCAACAACTCCTTTATTTAAAAATTCAGAAGCATCACAGGCAATAACCAACTTTCCAAGTTTTGCAAACAAATACTCTGCAACCATTGCCGCGTGTAAGGAAGTTCCCATAGCCACAAAATAAACCCTATCATAATCTTTAATGCATTCAGCCAATTTTTTAATTTCTTCGGCAGATATTTTAGCAGAGACCTTTAAGACCTCTGGCTGTTCCATAATTTCTTTTAGCATGAAGTGAGGATAACCCATCTTTTCAGCAGAATTTATATCCCAATTAATCTCCATTACCTCCCTATTAGCCACAACTCCATTATTTTCTATAATGATATTGTAATCATCCCTATCCTTTTTAACAATTACAATATCTCCATCTTCCAATGGAATTGCTTTATTTGTGTAATCTAAGAAGGCAGTTATATCACTTCCTAAAAAATAGCAGTTGTTTCCAACACCCAATATTAATGGGCTTTCATTTCTTGCTCCAATTAATAGATTTGGGAAGTTTTTATTTATTATGGCTAATGCATAAGTTCCTTTTAATTTTTTAATTGCATTTTTTACTGCTTTTATATAATTTTCTTCATTAACTTCTTTGAATTTTTTTAACTCTTCCTCAATTAAGTGAGGAACTACTTCAGTATCCGTCTCTGATTTAAATTTATGTCCCTTCTTTATTAAATCCTCTTTTAACTCTTTATAGTTGCTTATAATTCCATTATGCACAACCGCAATCTCTTCCTTACAGTCAGTGTGGGGATGAGC
>JAMOTQ010000016.1 GCA_027068365.1 Methanocaldococcus sp. | reverse complement strand
TTGGTGTAAATCATGGTAACTGTAATGAAATTTGGAGGAACTTCTGTTGGTTCAGGAGAAAGAATTAGGAATGTAGCCAAAATAGTAACAAAGAGAAAAAAAGAAGATGATGTAGTTGTTGTAGTTTCAGCTATGAGTGAGGTAACAAATGCATTAATAAACATATCTCAACAGGCATTGGATGTTAGAGATATAGCAAAGGTAGGAGATTTTATAAAATTTATCAGAGAGAAACACTACAAAGCTATAAAAGAAGCTATAAAGTCAGAAGAAATTAAAGAAGAAGTTAAAAAAATAATTGATAGTAGAATTGAGGAGTTAGAGAAGGTTTTAATTGGAGTTGCCTATTTAGGGGAATTAACACCAAAATCAAGGGACTACATTTTATCATTTGGAGAAAGGTTATCCTCCCCAATATTAAGCGGAGCTATTAGGGACTTAGGAGAAAAATCAATTGCCTTAGAAGGAGGAGAGGCAGGGATTATAACCGATGATAACTTTGGTAATGCAAGGGTTAAAAGATTAGAGGTTAAAGAGAGATTATTACCACTATTAAAAGAGGGGATTATTCCAGTAGTCACTGGATTTATAGGAACTACGGAAAATGGATATATAACAACCTTGGGAAGAGGAGGAAGTGATTATTCAGCCGCTTTAATTGGTTATGGTTTAGATGCAGATATTATTGAAATTTGGACTGATGTCAGTGGAGTTTATACAACAGATCCAAGGTTGGTGCCAACAGCAAAAAGAATTCCAAAATTAAGTTATATAGAGGCAATGGAATTGGCTTATTTTGGAGCTAAGGTTTTACATCCAAGGACAATAGAGCCAGCAATGGAGAAGGGCATTCCAATATTGGTAAAAAATACATTTGAGCCAGAAAACGAAGGGACTTTAATAACCAACGATATGGAGATGAGTGATAACATAGTTAAAGCAATATCAACAATAAAAAATGTCGCTTTAATAAATATATTTGGAGCTGGGATGGTTGGAGTTAGTGGAACAGCGGCAAGGATATTTAAGGCATTGGGAGAAGAGGATGTTAATGTCATTTTAATAAGCCAAGGTTCTTCTGAAACAAATATTTCCCTTGTTGTAAGTGAGGAGGATGTTGATAAGGCAGTAAAGGCATTAAAGAGAGAGTTTGGTGACTTTGGAAAGAAGAGCTTTTTAAACAATAATTTAATTAGGGATGTAAGTGTTGATAGAGATGTGTGTGTTATTTCAGTTGTAGGAGCTGGAATGAAAGGAGCTAAGGGCATAGCTGGGAAGATATTTACAACAGTATCTGAAAGCGGGGCAAATATAAAGATGATTGCCCAAGGTTCCTCTGAGGTAAATATTTCATTTGTTATTGATGAGAAGGATTTACTAAATTGTGTTAGAAAGTTGCATGAGAAGTTTATTGAAAAAACTAACAGCTAAAACTTTATTTTTAATTTTTAAGGTGTTAATATGGATGAAAATATTAAAAAGGCAGAGTATTATTATAAAAAAGGAGTTGAAATAGGAAATAATGGGGATGTAGAAAAAGCTTTGGAGTATTTTAACAAAGCAATAGAGTTAAATCCATTTTATGTGGATGCATGGTTTAATAAGGCGTTGGCTTTGAGAATGTTAGGAAGATATGATGAGGCAAGAGAGTGCTTTTTTAGGGGCTTGAAACTTCAAAATTGTCAAAAATAACCTAATTTTTATTTTACATTTACATAATCTGAATATTAAAATATAGTTTAGATATATTAAAATGTATCAATTAATCGGAAGGTATAAATATAACAAATGTAAAGATAATATTCCGTAAAATAAAGATAATATTAAATGAAAAAATAGGGTGAAAAAATGAGTGAAGAACTCCCAATAATTGGAAAAGATGCGTTAGGTAGAGTTATAAGAGATTGGAGTGTTAAACCATGGTGGGGAATTGACAGAAAAAAAATAGAGTGGTATCCAAAAATCAACTATGACAAATGTATTGGTTGTGGGATTTGTTTTATAACATGTGCTAATAGAATTGTTTTTGATTGGGACAAAGAAAAGAAAAAACCTGTTGTAGCAAGACCTTACAACTGCGTCGTTGCATGCACAACATGTAAAACACTCTGCCCAGTAGATGCATTAGAATTCCCAGATAGGGAGTATATGCAGAAGATAATTAAAGAGCATAAGATTTTGGTAAAAGCCAAGGAAAAATTAAAGGAACATGGATTAATTTAAATAATTAGTTATTTTTATCTTCTTTTTATAATTAATTGATTATTTTTGAAAATAATAAAAATTTGTACAAAAATATAATGGTGGTAATATGAATCCAGAAATGATTAAGGAGATGATGAATTCTGAAATGGCTAAGGAAATGGCTCCAAAGATGATGCCAGAAATTATGCCAGTAGCTTTGGATAAATTTCTCCCATACATTCCAGAAGATAAAAGAAAGGAGTTTATAGCAAAAATTGTTGATATTATTGTTAGTAAGGATGAGAAAAAAGAAATTTACGCTGAGTTTTTGGACATGTTTGAGACATTATTAAATGTTAAAGGATTGATAATTCATTCAAGGGGAGGGAAAGGTGCTGTAAAGGAAATGATATCTCCAATGGATGTGTTTTTAGCTGGGCTTTGTGGATGCATTTGTATAGCTGTTGGTAACACATTAAAAGCCAATAATATAAATGCC
>JAMOTQ010000015.1 GCA_027068365.1 Methanocaldococcus sp. | reverse complement strand
TAACAACCCCAATCGTTCCACATAAGGATAAGATATTGATTACTACAAAGACAATAGATTTAATGAGTATGGGTTTTGAAAAAGATACTTCTGTTTATGATGTTGTAAATACATTGGGGTTGAGTGAGACATCATTAAAATTTTTTGATACAATCTCTTATTTTTTGACCGGAAAAGATATGAAAAATACTCCATTATGGAGGTTATTTACGGGAGCGGGATACATTCCCGAGGATGACATATTGCCTTTTATTTATAAAGATTCAAAAATAAACCCAATGAAATCAATATTGGTAAAAAAGATTAATCCTGATAGAATTAGGAATATTTTATCAAAAGGATTTTTAAAAACTATTAAAGATGGTTCTAAAAAGTATATATCAAAATTTATAAGTGGAAGATATATAAGTCATGGCTATCCACTTGGTGGAATCCAGTCAATAACCAACTGCGTATTAAACTCCCTAAAAAACACAACAATAAAGCATGAGGAAGTTTTATCAATTGAAAAAGTAAAAGAAAATAGTTATATCATTGGAACAAATAATAATAATTACGATGTCGATATTGTTATTTTCTCAGCACCTTCAAGGACTCTTCCAGACATTGCAAAAGATATTGACGAAATAAAAAAGTTAGAGGACTATTTAAGAAATATAAAATTTACAAATTCTCTAACTGTTTGGATTGGTGTAGATGAAGATAAAAATCCGTTAAAATATAAGGGTTCGGAGGTTTGGATTGACCCTCCTGCATGGGCAAAGTGTATAACAAACTATGATAAATCTCTCGCTCCAAAAGGTAAAGCTTTAATAGGGGTTTCATTTGTAAATAAAAGTGAAAAGGAGGCGTTTGAAGCTATTGTGAGACATTTAAACATTGACATTGACAAAGTTGATTTTTTACATATACAGAGGGCAGTTCCTGAACAGGCATCTTGCTGTATAGGGCAGTTTTTTGTTTATCCAAAAATAAACCCAACTTTTTACGTTGTTGGAACTGATGCAGACCCAAGAAGCATGGGAATTACAAGAGCGGCTTATTCAGTTGAGGTTATGCTCTCTGAACTTCTGAATAAATAATTTTTTCAACTCATCCAATCCAATACCTTTATCAGCAGATATTTTTACCACTTCCTCAACTCCAACCTCTTTTAACTTATTTTCAATCTCTTTAACTTTATTATCATCTACCAAATCAATTTTATTTATAGCCACAACAACAGGAACTTTAAATAACTCTTTTATCTCTTTCAACAAATTTATTTGCTCATCTATACTATAACCACAAAATTCACTGGCATCAATTACAAACAATATTAAATTAGCCAAATAATTCAAAGCTAAAATTGCCTGTAACTCAATATCATTCCTCTCATATAATGGTCTATCTAACAACCCGGGAGTATCAACTATTTGAATATCTCCAAAATACCCCATATTTATGCCCTTAGTTGTGAATGGATAGCTGTTTATTTCAACATCTGCCCCAGTGAGCTTTTTTAATAGTGTTGATTTCCCAACGTTTGGATACCCAGCTATAACTACTGTTGGCAAGTCCTTAAATGTTGGCAATTCCTTTAACTTCTCTCTTGCCACGGCAACAAATGCCATCTCTGGATGTATCTGCTCTAATATTGACTTAACCCTACCAATAAACTCCTTTCTCAATTTTCCTGCTTGTTGTGGCGTTCTTGCCCTTCTGATTTTTTTAGCGTATTCATTTCCCAATTTTTTAACCAACTCAGAAGCCCATTTAAACGCCCCCATTGACTTTTTGAAATCATCTATCCCAACCAAAACCTCGACCATCTCCTGGTAAAATTTTGGGAGCTTCCTAACTGGTGGGGTTTTATCAATAACCTTTTGTAGATTATCAGAGACGACTGAGGCAATGGTTCTTACTTTATTTTCTTCAACAACTCTTGCTTTCAATAGCCAAGGTAGTTCTTTCTTTCTCATCTCATTAGCTACTTTTTCTCCTCTTCTTAAAGCTTTGTCCATTAATTCATCAGGCATCAATATGGTGGGCATTTTTTTGAATGGATTAGCTTCTCTACTCATAAATCATCACCAAAAAAGTTTTTAGCTTTCAGATAGAATTTAGTGATAAAATAAAATTTAAAATAAATTTTCAATAAGAGATAATTTTTTATTTTCATTTATTTAAAATTTTCACCACTCCTGTATTTCCATCAACAACAATCCTATCTCCTGTTTTTATTTTATTTATATCTATTTTATCAACCAGTGGGATGCCTCCCAAAATAGCTCCCGTAGCAACTATTGGCTCACATTCTTTATTAACTATACCTTTTAAAATTCCTCTCTTTGCCAAGCTGTATATTACATAAGAACCAACAGTGCTACCTTTACCATAAGGAAAAACAAAGATTTTTCCCTTCAATGATTGTCCATATAAATCGCTATCTTTATCTATAATATTGCCCTCTTCGTCAACTCCTCCCAAAAAAGAGAATGGTTTTTTAGAAACGATTGCAATTCCCTCAATAATACCTTTTGAAATACTTCTTCCTTTTAGTTCCATAATAATCCCTGCCTATAATTCTAAGAGGCACTACCGAGCGTTAGCGAGGTAGTGCATCCTGTTTTGATGAAACTTTTTTGAAAAGTTTCAAAGAGAATGGTTTTTTTGATACAATAGCAGTTCCTTCAACAATTCCTTTTGATATACTTCTTCCTTTTAATTCCATACTCTCCCTTTAAATTATTATCATTCAAAAACCACTTCATTTAAAAACTTCTCACAGTAATAGCATCTAATCTTTAATGGGCTCTTATTTTCTATTTTAAATTTTCCTCTAATTTTTTCTTTATTTGTTATGCAATTGGGATTTGTGCATTTTAATATGCCTTCAATTTTATCGGGTATCTGTGGTTTAAGTTTTTTTACAACTTTTCCGTTCCTAATGATATTAATGGTTACATCTGGGGAGATTAAGGATATTTTATCAACATCTTTCTTTTTTAACTCAATGCCTTCAATCTTTAAAATATCTTTTCTTCCCTTCTTTTTTGATGGGACATTTATGGCTATCATCGTAGATGTATCTTTTGGGACATTTAAAACTTTAAAAACTATTAATGCCTTTCCTGCATCTATATGGTCGATTACAGTTCCATTTGTAATTTTTTTAACTTTTAACTCATTCATAAGAATCACTTACTCTAAAATTAGAAATTTAAATTAAAAATTAATTAAAATAATCTTTAAAAATTTAAAAAGTATTTTTTAGGCAATTTATTCCTCCTTTTTAAACTCTTCTGGGTTAAATTCTTCTGGAATATCTCCCTTAACTACTTTGCCAGAATATTTTGGGTGATTTCTTCCATAATCAGCTTCTAACTGTCTCAATACTGACTCTAATGATTCTTTTAGCACATCAATAAACTCCCATCTCTCATGCTCTGAAACATAGGCAATATCTTCCCCCTCAGCTTCTAACTTATTTGGTAATGATGCCTTTGGTCTTCCCTCTCCAACATACAACTTATTTGGAGTTTTAACATAGGTTGTTATTTTATAGTATGGAACCCCTCCTTTATCTCTATCCTTTTTAATGTTTATTTTTATCCAGTGGATTTTTCCAGCATGTTTAACCATCTTCTTAACTTCTGTTGCTATAATTCTTTCAGCAAGGTCTTTATATTCCTCATCAAGAGTTCCATGTATTTCAACTTCAATCATTGCTCCCTTCTTCAAATCAGCAATGTATTTAATAATATCCAATCTTGTAACAATCCCTCTTAATGAATTTCCTTTAACTACTGGAACTCCTCTAATGTCATATTCCTGCATAATTCTTGCGGCATCTGCAACACTTGCATCTACATCAACTGTTATTAATGGGGTGTTCATAATTAATTTAACTGGTTGCCCCATTCTTGGAACTTTTTCTCCTTTAACTTCTCCAATAGTCATTTTTCTCTTAGGTTTAAAGACCTTTTTTAATATATCTCCCTCAGTAACCATCCCTACTGGATTTCCTTCGTCATCTACAACAACCAACCTACCAATATTGTTATCCCTCATCAAAGCTCTCGCTTTACCAATTGAGTCATTTTCATTTATTGTTATAACGTTCCTTGTCATAATTTTTGTGACTTTTGTATCTTTCATTATCTTTGATTTTGCCGCTCTCGCCATTATGTCATAGTCGGTTATAATTCCTACCATCTTTCCTACATTATTAACTATTGGAGCCGCTCTCTGCCCACTATCTAACATCTCACACACTGCATCTAAAACAGGAGTGTCTTCGTGTATGCAGTGTGCCTTATACATCAATGACCTAACTTCTTCATGTGTTGACGATGCCAATAATAAATCTCTCATGCTTATTAAATAATATTCCTCCTTACCATCTTTTTTATCAACAACTATTAAGTGGTGAAAGCCATTTTCTTCCATTATTCCTAACGCTTTTGATACTGGTGTGTCAGGAGTTACTGTAACAACGTCCTTTGTCATTATCTCTTTTACTGGTTCATTAAACATTAATCTCACCTTTTATGTGGAATTTTGATGATTGATATTATATCACATTTAATATTTAAACTTTAACTGCAAAATATGGAATTTAAGATAATATTTTTGTATGTTTATGTTTAAATATTCAAATACATCAAAAAAGTTTAAGTTATAGATTAATCTCATCTATTTTTATTCTTCTACTTGCTCTCCTATCCGCCCAGCATTGGATACAAACACCAACTGGCAAAGAGGCAGTGTGGCATCCAGCAATTTCAATAAAAACATCTAAGGCAGTTATTTTTCCACCTAAACCCATGGCTCCAATTCCCAAACTATTTATTTTTTCTAACAACTCTTTTTCAAGCTCTGCTATTTCTTTATCTTTATGCCTCTCCCCTATCTTTCTTAGTAATGCTTTTTTAGCCAATTTTAATGCAACATCAGCAGTTCCTCCAATGCCCATCCCAACAACTATTGGAGGGCAGGGTTTTCCCCCAGCATCAGCCACAACTTGCAAAACAAAGTTTTTTATTCCATCTATTCCATCAGAGGGTTTTAACATCTTTAAAGCACTCATGTTCTCGCTACCAGCCCCTTTCGGAAATGCAGTTATCTCAATCTCCCTATCTAAATGTTCATCAAACTCAATATTTATAAATGGAGCATTTAATCCAACATTTGTCTTAAAGTTCTCTCTTGTTAAAGGATGGACTACATTAGGCCTTAAAGGAATCTCTTCTGTTGCCCTCTTTACACCCTCTTTTATCTCTTCAATGATTTTTATTATCTCAGAGGAATTTATATTCTTCCCAATCTTTAAAAATATTATTGGAACGCCCGTATCTTGACATAAAGGAACTTGTTTTTCTTCGGCAATTTTGATATTTTCTATAATTGCTTTTAAAGTATTTTTAGATAATTCATTATCTTCCTCCTCATATGCCTTTTTTAGTGCATCTTTTACATCCTCTGGTAGGTAAATAACCGCCTCTCTAAACAATTCAACAACAATATCTGAGATTTTCATAGTTTCACCCCAGTCCTCTCTAACAACTCCTTTGGATAATCTAACAATGTCTTTTCCAACTCTTTGTTTGTTAGTCCAGCCCCTAAACCAACTTTTTTAGCAAAATCCAAATTAATTAAGTCCTCTGGGGCATGAGTGTCAGTATTTATTAAGGTTTTTAGTTCAAATTCCCTTGCTATATTAACAACATAGCCATTGGTTATATTATGCCCTCTCCTTGAAGTAATTTCAACAAATATGTTATTTTCATTCAAATTTTTAGCTGTCTCTTTATCTATAAAGCCGGGATGAGCTAAGATATCAACATCCTCAGATATTGAGGCATAATAATTGGTTTTTTCTTCAACTGGCTCAACAACTGTTTCTCCATGAACTACGACAATCTCAGCCCCAAAATCTTTGGCTTTCTTGGCAAGTTTTGGGATGGACTTTGGAGGGATGTGGGTTAGCTCAACACCAACAATAACTATAATGTCATCCCAATACTTTTTTAACTCTTCCTTAGCAATAGTTGTTTTTTCAATAAGTTCCTTGTAGTTGCTAAAATCAGCGTGGTCAGTTATGGCTATAACTCTATGTTTTAAAACCCTTGCCCTCCTAACCAGTTCAGAGGGAATTAGCTCTCCATCACTAAAAATTGTATGGGTATGAAAGTCAAATCTCAAAATTTCACCTCATTAAATTATAAAAATCATTAATCATTTTTAAATCATCCTCTAAACTCCTTCCCTTTGTAGTTAAATAGTTTCCAACCATTAAACCATCTAAGGACATTAAGGCGTAGGATTGAAAGTCCTTTAAGTTGTATATCCTTCCACCAGCCAATCTAATCTCTGTATAAGGTAGGATTATTTTGTATAAAGCAATTGATTTTAAAATATCTGAGATGTTTATTTGCTTAATCTCTCCATTTTTTATTTTTTCATATACCTTAGTTCCTTCAATTGGATGCAAAATATTTATTGGAACGCTATCAACTTCCAATTTTTTAAGTTCAAAAGCCAACTTTAATCTCTCCTCTACACTTTCCCCAAGTCCAAATATTCCACCACTACAAACCTCTAAGCCAATTTTTTTTGCCTCTTTAATAACATTAACCTTGTCTTCATAGCTATGAGTTGAGCAAATGTTTTTAAAGTAATTTTTTGATGTCTCCAAGTTGTTGTGAATCCTAACATCCAATTTTTTTAGTTCTTTTAATTTTTCCCTATCCAACAAACCCAAAGAACAGCAAACCTTTAAATTTGTCTCTTCTTTTATAAGTTCTATCGCCTCAATAATTTTAACAAATTCATCCTCGTTGATTTTTTTACCACTCGTTACAATGCTAAATCTCTCTACCCATAGGGGGAACCCCCTATTGGAATACCCCACGTCCATTAAGTTGGGGCTTTCAGCCCCAATTAATGTCCCACGTTCTATGGATGAGGAAATTTTAGAACATTCATCAATGATTTTTTTTACATACTCTAAAATCTCCTCTTTTGATTTTAATGGGTATATTGGGATGTTGCATTTATTGTATATTGATTGAGAGCAAAAAATACAGTCCTCTTTGCATTTTCCACTTTTTGCGTTTATTATGGAACATAATTTAATTTTACTATTGTTTTTTATCTTACATTTTACTTTAAAAGCTAAATATAATAAATCTATGGCGTTAAAGTTATTGTATAAATATAAGGCGTCATTAAAAGTTATCTTATTTTTTAGAGATTTTTCTGCTATGTCCTCAACATCCATAAAATCACCTTTTATTTAAATAAGGTTTAAATAATTTTTATTAGTTTTATTGTAATAATTTTTATTTGGGTGGGGTTATGTATAGTATAAAGATGAGGGCATCAAAGAATGGAAAACACATCTCTGGGGCTGAAAGGATTGTAAATAAGGATGAGATTGAAGAAACTGTCAAAGAAATTGTAAGAAGGGCTTTAACTCATGAGAATGGAATGCCTGACTTTATAAATGTAAAAATTGAGGAGATTAAGGAAAATATAGAGTATATTAACCACTTACCAATAATAACAATACACTGCAAAGATAAAGAAGAGGCAAGAGAGAAAGCAAAGGAGATATTGAAAAATGAGGGCATTCCAGACAACATTATAGATTATGCATTTAAAATTATTGATAAGGGTGGAATGAGGGGAGCGGCAATATTAAATTTAAAAGGGGAGAGGTTGGAGCCAGATAAAGAGAGAGGCGTTAGAGTTAAAAACATAGATACAACAAAAGAACTAAAAGAGAAGATTTTAAAAGAAAAATTAGGAACAGAGAGAACTGTTGAAGCTATTGCAATTGCCTCTAAGGTTATCCACTTAGGAGTTGTAGCGGAGCTCTGCACATCAGACAATAAGAGTTATACAACTGGATATGTTGCAACTAAAAATGGCTATTTCAGAATTACAAATTTAAAGAAAGAGGGAGAGAGTGGAGGGAGGGTGTTTTTTGTTAAAGATGATGTTAATATAGAGGATTTAATAAACAAGTTAGAAAATAAACCATTTATTATAAAATAAAAGGGATTTCTATGTTTAGAGAAAAATTGAGAAAGGAAATTGAAATCATAAAAAATAATGGATTATATAGATTTTTAAGAAAAAAAGAAGGTAATGTTTTAGATTTCTCCTCAAATGATTACCTCTGCTTATCAAAGCATCCAGAGGTTATTGAGGCAGTTAAAGAGGGGCTAAAATATGGGGCAGGTTCAACCGGCTCTCGGCTAACTTCTGGAAACATAAATCATCAGAGATTAGAGGAGAAGATAGCTGAATTTAAAGAGACAGAAAGGGCTTTGGTTTATTCCTCTGGCTATGCTACAAATGTTGGGGTTATCTCTGCATTGTGCAAAAAAGGAGATTTAATTTTGAGCGATAAATTAAATCATGCCTCTATCATTGATGGTTGTAGGTTAAGCAGAGCGGATGTTTTAATTTACAATCATTGTGATGTTGAGCATTTAACCAACTTAATTGAAGAAAATTGGAGGAAATATAACAACTTATTTATTATAACTGATGGAGTTTTTAGTATGGATGGAGATGTAGCTCCTTTAAAGGATTTAAAGAAGATAGCTGATGAATTTAATGCAATTTTAATTATTGATGACGCACACGGCACTGGAGTTTTAGGAGATGGGAAAGGAACATTAAAACACTTTAATTTAAAACCCTCTGACAACATAGTGCAAATTGGAACTTTATCCAAGGCAATTGGTGGTTTGGGCGGTTTTGTCTGTGGGATTGAAGAAGTTATAGAGTATTTAATAAATACTTCAAGGAGTTTTATATTTTCAACTGCTCTACCTCCTCATGTTGTTGAAGGTTGTATTAGGGCATTTGAGATTATTGAAGAGACCGATATAGTTAAAAAGCTCCAAAAAAACATAAAAATAGCTAATGAAGTTTTTAAAAAATATGGTTTTATCGGAGCGAACGAAGTGAGCGAAGAGCTACAAAACCGAAGGTTTTGTTCAATTGAAGAAGACAACTTAACACCAATCTATCCATTCATTTTTAAAGAAAAAACCATGTTTATTGCTGAGCATTTAATAAAAAATAACATCTTTTGTGTTGGGATTAGATATCCAACTGTTCCAAAAGGTTTAGAAAGGATAAGAGTAAGCATAAATGTTGGACATAAAAAAGAAGATTTTGAGTTGTTGTGTGAGAAGATTAAAGAGGTTTATAGTAGTAAATGATATTTCCCTCTTTTTAGTTTCTTCTTAAATAAAATAGATATTTGTTTGGTTTACTATACCAAATGATAATTATAAATTATAATATATGATTATCATTTTTATGGGCTTTGAATAAAATATTTAAACAACAGATTAAAATTTTTAATAGGGGATAAGATGATATTTGTAACAGGAACAGACACTGGTGTAGGGAAAACTTATGTTTCATCTATTTTAGCAGAGAATTTGAAAAAAATGGGAGTTAATGTTGGATATTTAAAGCCAGTTGAGACGGGAGGGAGAGAAGATACTTTAACTCTAAAAAATATCCTAAAAACTGATGATGACTTAGATTTGATGAATCCTATTAATTTAAAACTTCCTCTATCTCCAAATATTGCGTTTGATATAGAAGGGCATCCTTTAACTTTGAATGAGATAAAACAAAAAATAAAAAATGCTTATGAAACTTTAAAGGAAAAATATGATTTTTTAATTGTTGAAGGGGCTGGAGGAGTTTGCGTTCCAATAAAAGATGATTTTTTAATGAGTGATTTAATTAAATTTTTAAATTTGGATGCAGTTGTTGTTTCAAGACCTAATTTAGGAACTATCAACCACACACTATTAACTGTTGAACATTTAAGAAACAAAAATATTAATGTTAGAGGAGTTATTATTAACTGCATAACAAATTTGAATGAAGTTTTATACTATGAGAAAACCTTTGAAACAATTGAAAAGGTTGGAAATGTTGAGATAATTGGGATTGTTAAAAGTAAAAAAGATTTTGAAATTGATTTTAAAAAGATTTTGAGGTGAATAATATGGATATTGATAAAAATTTACTTGAAAAATGGGATAAGGAGTATATCTGGCATCCATACACGCAAATGAAAGAATATAGGGAGTCAAAAAACTTAATCATTGAGAGAGGGGAAGGCAACTATTTAATTGACATTTGTGGAAATAAATATTTAGATGCTGTTTCATCTATATGGTGCAATCTATTTGGACACAGCAGAAGGGAGATAATTGAGGCAATAAAAAATCAAGCTGAAAAAATCTGCCACTCAACACTCTTAGGTTGTGGAAACATCCCCTCAATTTTATTGGCAAAAAAATTGATAGATATAACTCCAAAGCATTTAACAAAAGTATTCTACTCTGAGGATGGAGCTGAGGCAGTAGAAATAGCAGTTAAAATTGCCTATCAATATTATGTTTTGAGAGGAGATAAGGGAAGAACTAAGTTTATCTCAGTTAAAGAGGGCTACCATGGAGACACGGTTGGAGCGATGAGTGTTGGAGGGAGTGAGTTGTTTCATGGTGTATTTAAACCTTTATTATTTAAGGGATATCATGCAAACCCTCCCTACTGTTATAGATGCAAATATTACAACTTTAAAGATACTGATGAGAGAAATGAAAAAGGTTGTGGAATGGAGTGCTTAAATGAGATGATTGATTTAATTGAGAAGCATGCCGATGAAGTATTTTGCGTTATCCTTGAAGGAGGAGTTATGGGCTCTGCTGGGATGATTCCATTTCCAGATGGATATATTGAAGGAGTGGCAAAGGCATGTAAGGAGAACGATGTAATATTTATCCTCGATGAGGTAGCAACTGGATTTGGAAGAACTGGGAAGATGTTTTTCTGTGATAATGAAGAGTTAAAAAAATTAAAAAAACCAGATATTCTCTGCCTTGGGAAGGGATTAACTGGGGGATATTTGCCATTAGCCGCAACTTTAACAACTGATGAAATTTATAACCAATTCTTGGGGGAGTTTGGAGAGAGTAAGCAACTCTATCATGGCCATACATACACTGGAAACCAACTTCTATGCTCTGCTGCTTTGGCAACATTGGAGATTTTTGAGAAAGAGAATGTAATTGAAAGCATTCAACCAAAAATAAAACTCTTCCATGAAGAACTTAAAAAATTGAAGGAACTTGAACATGTTGGAGATATCAGGGGGAGGGGCTTTATGGTTGGAATTGAATTAGTTAAGGATAAAGAGACAAAAGAACCCTACCCTTATGGCTACAAAGCTGGATATAGAGTTGCTGAAAAATTATTAGAAAAAGGTATTTACATGAGACCAATTGGTAACGTTATCATTTTAGTTCCACCATTGTCAATAACAGAGGAAGAGATTATTTATCTCTGTGATGCGTTATATGATGCGATAAAGGAAGCTGACTTGTAATAATGGATATTAATTAGGGCTGAAAGCTTAAACATTTTTAAAGTTTTACAGAATTCTTTTTATCGCATTCCAGATTAAAAAACTCTGTGGTTTTAAAGTCCCTTCTATTGGATTTAAAAATAAGATATTCCTTTTAACCAAGAATTCTCTGATTTTCTTAGGTATTGTTATATCTTCAACTTCATAATTTTCTTTAAATATTTTTAGTGTATCAACAACTTTTTTATAAAGCTCCTCATCTTCTTCTTTAACATCCTCTAAGAAATATTTTAATTTCTGAGTAGCATCTTTAAGCATAAAATCTAAAACATCATTTAAATTTTCATACCTCAACTTATCAATAACTTTTATTATCAAAACTGGTTTTCCCCCTACATAACTATAAATTAACTCTTTATTTTCATTAGTTAAGCTTACGTTGTTTTCTTTAATTAAGAAATCCATAAACTTTAAAGCTGTCTCTTTATCAAAATCATCCACCAAAATGTAATCCACTCTATCCTCTAACATTGCCTCATTATAGACCCTCTCAATAAACAAACTATCTGAACTTATACAGAAAACATGACATAGATGTTTATGCTTTGTTAGAGAGACAAAGTAATTAAAAAGTTCATAAATTAAAAACCCATTAATCTTTAAATCTCCAATCTTTTGTAGTTCATCAATAATAATTATTGGTTGTTTTCCTTCTTTTTTAATTTCCATTAATACATTAGTTATATACCTAAAAACATTTTTAGTGGTTTTCTTTTTAAAAATCTCATTTAATGTATTTTTTGGTATTGGAATTCCATATAATGAAGGTAAATCGTTAATAATTGCCTTAATAACCTCTATCGGGCTTTTATCATCCTCATACTCCTCAAACAAAACCTCAATAAAATCATCGTATTTAGAAATAAAAATCTCTCTCAAATCAAAATAAAATACAATGTATTTATCTTTATCTAACCTATTGTTAATTATTTCATTAATTAAAGCAGTTTTTCCTGAATTTATAGGACCGTAGATAAAATAAATTAGATTTGGCTCCCCCTCAATAATAGATAAGATTTTATTAATTTCTTTCTCCCTATCAAAGAATTTCATAGTTTCACCAAAATTCATTAGTGAATTTAATCCTTAATAATTCTTCTTAGATTGATTGAAAGCAGAGAGCTAATTTTATTAATTTGGTCTTCTGAGAGTTCAATCTTCTTTTTTAATAATTTTGACACATCAATCTCTATATAGTCCCCACCAACATCCCTTGGATGTATTGGAGAGATTTCATTAAATACAGAAAATACAGGACAGAAATCATGGCAATATAGGCAATATACACATTTTTCTGGATTTATCTTTGGTATTTTGTCCTTAATGTAGTTTTCAGTTATTTTAACTGGCTCAATTGGAATCATCTCAATTGCCTTAGTTGGGCAAACATTTGCACAGCCCTCACAACCAATACAGAGTTCTTCAATAACTGTTTTTGGAATCTTCACAGTTCCAGTTAATATAGCGTTTCTCATCTCTAAGCTTGTATATCTATCACTTCCTAAGATAATCCTTTCCAAATTTTCATATATTCCAGTTAAAAATATCTTGGCAAATTTTTTTAACTCATCCAATTTAATCACCAAAAAATTTTATTCTTTAACTTTCCACTTTC
>JAMOTQ010000014.1 GCA_027068365.1 Methanocaldococcus sp. | reverse complement strand
TTTTAGCTTTTTCCTCTTTAACTACTGTCCCAATGATAACTGCCCTATCAGATTCCTTTTCTATAATATTATAAACTTTTTCAATATCTTCTAACTCCTCACTACTTAAATTTTTAAATTTGTCTGGGGATAGCCCTCTATATTTATGCAAGAAAAATCCAGTAATCCCAGCTAAGGTCATTATATTTATTGCTTTACCTACATTTTTTTCTTCAACGAACAATTTAAACAAAATCCTTTTAGTCATAATATCCCTCTTATGTGGAAAAGTTACACTTAACTTAAAAAAATATAATATAAAATATAATATAAAATATAAAGTTTTTTATTTAATTTCTTTAATAGGTCAATCAATTACTTAAAATCTCTGCCAACAACTTCGGAATATCGGAGATATTTTTAGCTATATAAGCTCCTGCCTCTTCCAAAGCTCTCATCTTACTTTCAGCAGTTCCCTTTCCTTTTTCAACTATGGCTCCTGCATGCCCCATTCTTTTACCTTCTGGGGCTGACTGCCCAGCTATATAACCAATAACTGGCTTTTTCATCTTTTTTATAAATTTACTTGCTTCTTCTTCAGCTCCCCCGCCAATCTCTCCAATCATAACAATTGCTTCTGTCTCATCATCCTTCTCAAATAAATCTAAAACCTCTTTATACCTTAATCCAACTATTGGGTCTCCCCCAATTCCCACACAGGTTGAAACCCCAAAACCCGCCTTTTTTATTTGGTGAGCTATCTCATAAGTGAGTGTTCCACTTCTTGAAACCATCCCTACACTTCCTTCTTGTAAAACTTCCATTGGTATAATCCCCAATTTACCAACTTTTGGTGAGGCAATTCCGGGTGTATTTGGTCCTATAATTTTAACTCCAACATCTTCAGCGTAATTTACAAATTCCATAGTATCATGGACTGGGATGTGTTCAGTAATAACAACTATTAAATCAATTCCAGCATCTATTGCCTCAAAAACTGCATCTTTGGCAAATGGGGCTGGAACAAAAATTACCGATGCGTTGGCATCTGTTTCTTTAACTGCCTCTTTAACTGTATCAAAAACAGGGACTCCATAAACTTCTTGCCCTCCTTTTCCTGGTGTAACTCCTCCAACAATTTTAGTTCCACATTCTAACATTTTCTTTGTGTGAAAACTTCCCTGTCTTCCAGTAATTCCTTGAACTATCGCCCTTGTATTCTCATCCAACAGTATCATTTTATCCCTCAACACCATGTATTAAACCGTAAGATTTATATATCCCTTTTTACTTTTTATATGTGTCGTTGTAGGACTTTCACAATTTGTATATAAATTTTATCATTCTAATGCTAATTTCTACATTGATGCGGGGGTGTGGTGTAGCCAGGTCTATCATCGGGGACTCCAGTTGCCTATAGGGCACTGGACCACGGCAGGAGAAATCCCTGGACCTGGGTTCAAATCCCAGCACCCCCACCATTTTTTGCTAAAATAAAAAAATTTTTGTTTTATTTTTCAATAATTAATTTGTAGATTTGGATACATTTGTGGAGATAACTTCGATAGGTGTCGAAATTGGATGAACTTAACATAATAATTCAAAATGTATTATTGTTAAAAAAATTCAACACTGATGATGAATGGAGAAATAAACTAAATTATTTAGTTGATAGAATCATAAAAGCTAAAAAAATATTTGTCTTTGGAGTTGGAAGAAGTGGATACATCGGAAGATGTTTTGCCATGAGATTAATGCATCTTGGATTTAAATCCTATTTTGTTGGAGAGACCTCAACCCCTTCCTATGAAAAAGATGATTTATTAATTTTAATATCTGGGAGTGGAAAAACAGAGAGTGTTTTAACAGTAGCTAAAAAGGCAAAGAAGATAAACAATAATATTGTTGCAATTGTATGCGAATGTGGGAATGTAGTGGAGTTTGCTGACTTAACAATTCCATTGGAAGTTAAAAAGTCAAAATATCTGCCAATGGGGACTACTTTTGAAGAAACTGCCTTAATATTCTTAGATTTGGTCATAGCCGAGATTATGAAAAGGTTGAATTTAGATGAGAGTGAAATAATAAAAAGGCATTGTAATTTACTTTAATTTTATTCCAAATCCTCAGCTCCAAATTTCTGGGCTGAAACATATTCTGTAACTTCTTTTTGGTATTCATCTAATGTCTTAATTATCTTTTTTAATAGTAATAAGTTGTCTAACATTATTCCAAATGTTCTCATTGTAAATACACTTGCAAAAAATAATGCATCTCTTGGATTTTCTTCCCCAAATGTTTCCATAATCCAATACTGTGCTCTTGGAGCAACACTTTTCCACATCTCAGTCAATCCATTAAATCCTTCAATTTCATGGTCTCTTTTTAAATTATTCTTTACATCTCTTATATAGTTGTATAAATCACCAAATGATTTTATATTAAACTTTTCAGCAAAACTTGTTGGAGAACCGTCCTTTTTTCTTAGGGAGAACTCTAATATAATCAATATCCTTCTTAATGCCTTTTTATCAATTCCAGAAAGTTCAGATAACTTTTCTATAACTTCCATATTCTTCCCTCCACTTATATGTTATAATTATATTGTTATAATTATATCATAAATTATGATGTTTATATCACTAATAGTATATAAACCTTCCTATTTTTAGAATATGGATAATATAAAAAAGAAAAATTATTAAATTAGAAAATGAGTATAGAAGTAAGTAAATTATAATAGCTTAAAGGTGAAACTATGAAATTTGGATGGGTTAAGGTTATTGGAGACAATTGGGAAGATAAAAAAGAGATTGTAAAAATGGCTTTGGAATCATCAATTCCCGTGGTTGTTGCTGAGCCAGAAGATATTGAAAAAATTAAAGAACTTGGTAATATCAAGGTTGCATCACACAGCTTAGATGCAGATATTGTTTTAGTAAATAAAGATGATAACATAGAGTTTTTAAAGGAAGCAAAAAACTTGGGGAAAGAGACAGCTGTCTATATACCAATAGAATCAAAGGAGGATGAAGAATTTGCCTCAGAGGTTGCAAGGTTTGGTTTTGTTGATAACATCATCTTAGAGGGGAGGGACTGGACAATCATTCCATTGGAAAACTTAATAGCTGATTTATTCCATAGAGATGTGAAGATTATAGCAAGTGTTGATTCAGTTGATGAGGCAAAGGTTGCCTATGAGATTTTAGAGAAAGGAACTGATGGAGTTCTCTTAACTCCAAAAAACTTGGAAGATATAAAGGAGTTATCAAAATTGATTGAAGAGATGAACAAGGAAAAAGTTGCCTTAGATGTGGCAACAATAACAAAGGTTGAACCAGTTGGTAGTGGAGATAGGGTTTGTATAGATACCTGTTCACTAATGAATATAGGAGAGGGGATGTTAATTGGCTCTTATTCAAGGGCTTTATTTTTAGTTCATTCTGAGACGGTTGAAAACCCTTATGTAGCTACAAGACCATTCAGAGTTAATGCAGGACCTGTTCATGCTTATATTTTATGCCCAGGAAATAAAACAAAATATTTAAGTGAGTTAAAGGCAGGGGATAAGGTTTTAATCGTTGATAAGGATGGAAATGCGAGGGAGGCAATTGTTGGCAGAGTAAAGATTGAAAAAAGACCATTAATTTTAATTGAGGCAGAGTATAAGGGAGATACCATTAGAACTATCTTACAGAATGCTGAGACAATAAGGTTGGTTAATGAAAAAGGAGAACCAATTTCTGTTGTTGATTTAAAGCCGGGGGATAAGGTTTTAATAAAGCCAGAGGAGTATGCGAGACATTTTGGAATGGCAATAAAAGAGACCATTATTGAAAAATGACTATTTTAAATCCTTAACTAATAAAATATTGGGGCAACTTTATTCTTTTTTATTTTATTTATTTTCATATTTTTTAGCTTCTATTACGGTGAAAGTATGGAGATAAAAATAGGAAAAGTTGAAAGAAAATTAAATCAAATCATTGAAGAGGAAGGAGCTGTTTATCTAACCCTATTAGACCCAGAGGAGGAGAATATAGAGAAGATAGCTGAAAACGTTAAAGATTATGCAGATGCCATAATGGTTGGAGGAAGTATAGGAGTAGTTAATTTAGATGAAGCAATTAAAAAGATAAAAAAGATAACCAAATTACCAATAATTTTATTTCCAGGAAATGTTGATGGGCTTTCAAAATATGCAGATGCCGTATTTTATATGAGCTTGATGAACTCATCCAATACTTATTGGGTAGTAACAGCCCCAACGTTGGGAGCTATAACAATCTTAAAATATAATTTAGAGCCAATTCCTATGGCTTATCTTTGTATAGAGCCAGCTAAGAAAACAGCCGTTGGTTATGTTGGAGAGATAAGGGAGATTCCTCAAAATAAACCAAAAATAACTGCAATGTATTGTTTGTCTGCAAAGTTTTTTGGGATGAGGTGGGCTTATTTAGAGGCAGGTAGTGGGGCATCTTACCCAGTAAATAACGAAACTATAAGTTTATCAAAAAAGCTTTCTGGAATTAATATAATTGTCGGTGGGGGAATTAGAAAGCCAGAAATTGCTTATGAAAAAGTTTTAGCTGGGGCTGATGCCATAGTTACTGGTAATTTGTTGGAAGAGAATCCTAAGGCAGTTGAGTTAATGTATGATGCAATTAAAAAAGCTGGAAGGGAAAAATTGAAAAAATAAAAAATTTATTTATTTTTTGATTTCTTAGCAACAAATCCAATGTACGAAGCAAAATTTTTTAAAAAAGTTTTGTAAATAAATTTATCTAATGGTGAATTTGTTATATTTGCTCCAAAAGTATAAACTATCTCAAAACCCTCCTTTTTTAAGGTATTTTCAACTTCTTTAAAATCATAGAATCTTGTTTTGACTTTTATTTTTTCTCCATCAATTACTTTTGTTATTGTCCCTTTTCTTTTTTTCATGGCACTTCTTACTTTTTTAAAATTCCCTCTTAAAATATTCTTTAAAATCCATTTTATATCATAGATGTTTGCCACTGTAAATATAAAAACTCCATCATCCTTTAAAACCCTATTAACCTCTCTTAAAGCTCTCTTTAAATTACAATGATTTAAAGCTCCAAAGAAAGATATTGCCTTATCAAAACTCTTATTTTTAAATGGGAGGAACTCAGCATTAGCAACAACAACTGGTTTATTTGTTTTTTTATTTGCTATTTTAGCCATTTCTATTGATATATCTAAACCAACTGCTTCATTTAAAATTTTTAACTGCTCCCCAGTTCCACAACCAATATCTAAGATAAAGTCATCGTCTTTAACCTCTCTCTTTATAATTTCCCTCTCCACAACTCTCATATACTTGTTTTTATACAATTTATCATAACTCTTAGCTAATTTGTCATAATACTCTTTAATGCCCATTTTCTCACGGTGATAAAAATGATAACTGTTGCAACTGCTGAATGTTTTACGCATGCAAATATTGGATTAACATTACATAAAGCAGCTGCTGGTTATGAAGATTTTGAATTTAAATATTTATTTAGTGAGGAGGATTTAAAGCTAATGAGAAATGTTAAAGTTATAACTGCAATGTTTGTTCCTTCAATTGCAGGGGCTGAAAAACTCTTAGATATAAAGCTTCCAGAGCCAGATTTTAATTACAAATATGCAAAGGCATATAGTGAAGAGAAGGACTTAGAGGTTGCTAAGTTGATGGCAGAGGGGTTAAAGAAAAAATTAAATGCCAATATAGCTATTGGTTCTACTGCTGGTATTGGGAGGGGGGCTATTTGTATATTAACAGATAATAACTGCTATTTATTTACATCTGATGTTTATGCCAATCTAATAACTTTTGAAAATGTTAAGGAGAGGCAAAAAAATGGTATTGAGAAAGGAATAAAAAAGTTTTTAGAGGTTTTAAAAAAAGAGTATTTTTAAATATTGGATTAGATTTTCTTAGCCCTATATTCAGTTATATAATATTTTAATATCCCAGCGTTCAATAGCCAAGTGTTTAAAATGTCTGCAATTAAAGCCAATATTAAGACGGTTGCAATATTTGCCAATATATCCGCTATTGGAATGAAGAGTTTTACAACAATCAATAATATTAGCATTGCAGTGATTGTTGTTAGTGTCATTGTTAAACCTGTTTTCATTGCCTCTTTAACTGTCTCATCAAAACTTTTCGTTAATCTTTTTAAAACCCTTGTAGTTAATAGGATGTCTGAATCTACGCTGTAACCAATAACCATTAATAACGCGGCTATTGTTGCGGAGGATAGCTCAATTCCCAACAAGCTCATAGCTCCCAAAGCCATAATGATGTCTGAAAGTGCAGACAATATTATTGCCCCACTTGGCACTGGATTCCTAAAATATAGATAAACAACTATTGCCATAAAGATAAATGCAAATCCAATAGCTTTAAATCCTTCTTCAAAGAATTTTTTACTTAAAGTAGCTCCAATTGTTTTTTCAGAGTAATTTAACTTATCTAAGCTATCCACATGGAAAAATTCCTTAATTTTCTGCTTTACAACCTCTACATTTTCATTTTTACATTTAATAACTATATAATACCCATTAGCTGATTCCAATTTTTTTACCTCTGCAAGTCCTTTAAGTTCCTCTCTTAGTGGAGTTATATCAATATTCTTATCTACCTTAATCGTTATTTCAGTCCCTCCAGTTATATCTATACTTTTTGGAATCCCTTTAAAACCAATTAACAAAATTGAAAGTATAAGGAGGGCTATTGGGATGGCTATTGATATTCTATAATCTTTTATCATACTTCCAACCCCTTAAAATTGCTGGTCATTAAGACAAATTTTTTTATATGGGATAAAGTTATATAAATAACAATATCCCGTGAAAGGTGATACACATTAGGCATAAAAAATTTTTGATATGTTTATTTTTATTTTTTTTATTTGCAAACGTATCTTTGGCATACACTATTGAGAAGATGGACATTGAATGTATAGTTAATCCTGACGATACTATAAACGAAACAATAACTATGATAATTTATAATGACGAAAATAAAAATTTAACATCCATATCATACACAATCCCTCAAAACATTAAAAATTTCACAATATACACACCATTAGGTGTTAAAGGATACAGTGCTTTGTATAACGAAGGAGTTACTGAAATTGACGTAGAATTTGAAAAACCAGTTCCACCAAATGAGTATGCAAATGTAACATTTAAATGTTTAGTTATTGACGCAATATGGACAAAAAATGATATTAAACAACTCATTATGAACTTTCCAATCTCAGCAAAAAACGCAACTATAAAGGTTGTTCTTCCCCCAGGGGCGGTTATATCTTCCCCTCAAGGAACTCTACTTGTAACACCATCTGGCTATAAAATAACTACTGACGGAAAACATCAAATAATTATTTGGGATTTATCTTTAAATAAAGAAATAACTTTCACAATTACTGTAAAATATACTTTCATATCGTATCCTACACAAAATATCATAGAACAGCCAGCCGTTGGCAATAATTTAAAATATCTCTTAATAATTGCAATATTTGGAGCTACAATATTTGGGGGATTGTTTGTTAAAGAAAGAATCTCTAAAAAGAAGATTATAGAAGGGGCTGAAAATATAAAAAATGAATTGAATGAGTTAAGAAATAAATTAAAAGAAAAAGAAGAGGAAATAAAAAATTTAACAACAAGAATAAAAAATTTGGAGAAAGAATTAAATAAAGCTAATAAAAATTTATTAAATAAAGATGAGATTATTGGAGTGTTAAATGAGAGGATTTCAGAATATGAAAGTAGGATACAAAAACTTTCAGATGAAAATGCAACATATAAAGAAAAAATTAAATCATTAAATGAATATATTGAAAAATTAGAGAAAGAGAATAAAGAACTAAAAAATAAGGTTAAAGAATTAAACGAAATTGCAAAAAAATATATGGAAGAAAAAAAAGGAGTATTATGGAGCTTTTTAACCGAAGATGAGAAGATAATAATTGACTTGATAAAAAAGCATGGGCATATAACCCAAAAAGAAATTGTTGAAATTACTGGAATGAGCAAACCAAAGGTTTCAAGGATTATATCTGAATTAGAGGATAGAAAAATCATTGTTAAAGAAAAAATAGGAAGGGTTAATAAATTAACTCTTACAGAAGAGAGTAAAAAATTGTTATAGTCCATTTAAAAATTTTTTGGGTGAAAAATATGAAAATACTTATTTCAGTTTGTGGGGAGGGTTTTGGGCATACAACAAGATGTATAGCAATTGGTGAATCACTAAAAAATAGTTATGAAATCGCTTACATTGCCTACGGAAAAAGTAAGGACTTTATTGAAAATCATGGATTTAAAGTTTTTGAGACATTTCCTGAGATAAAACTTAAAGGAAAAGATGGGAAATTTGACATAACTTCAAGTATATTCAATAAGGAATATAGCCCAAAAAAAGCTATTAAAAGAGAAATTAACATTATAAAAGAATATAACCCTGATTTGGTAATTTCTGACTGCAAATATAGCACAATCGTAGCCGCAAAACTTTTAAAAAAGCCAGTAATTTGTATAAGTAATCAAAACTACACGAAATATAAGTTGAAAACTGATTTAATTGTCTATCCGACAATGAAAGCCCTAAACATTATAAATGAGAGATGTGAGAAATTTATTGTTCCAGATTTTCCTTTACCATATACCATATGTGAATACAACCTAAAAATTATAAAAAATATGGAATTTATAGGGCCATTAATTAGATATGATGTTGATAATGTTGATGATGATGGCAGTTATATATTAAGTGTTATTGGTGGTTTTGAGTATAGATACAAAATCCTTGAAGAGCTTGGAAAAATTGCCCTAAATAATAACTTGAATGTTAAACTTGTATGTGGAAGTTATGAAGTTGCTAAAAAGCTAAAAAATGATTTAAATCTAACCTCTTATAAAGATAAAAATGTGGAAATAATTCCAATAACAACAAATATGGAAGAACTTATAAAAAATGCTGAACTTATTGTATCTCATGGTGGGCATTCAACAATAATGGAAGCCCTATCGTTTGGAAAACCATTAATTGTTATTCCAGATTTAGACCATCCAGAGCAGGGAAACAATGCTAAAAAAGTCCATGATTTGGGTTGTGGAATAGCTTTATCTTATAAAGAGTTATATAGATTAGAAGAGGCAGTATTTGATATAAGAAACATGAAAATGTATAAAAGAAATGCTTTAAAAATGAGAGAACTTGCAAAAAAATACAATGGAAAGAAAAATATTAAGAAAATAATAGATGGTTTCTTTGAAAGGAAAAGCAACATAAGAAAATACTACTTAACAGACCGAATAACTAACAAATTAATTAATAAGCTTAAATTGAAGATTAGGTGATTTGATGATAACAGTATTCTCAGGAGGAACGGGGACGCCAAAGTTATTACAGGGTTTAAAAAGAGTTGTTGATAATGAAAAATTGGCTGTTATTGTTAATACTGGTGAAGACACTTGGGTAGGAGATTTATACCTATCTCCTGATGTTGATACCGTTTTATATACATTAGCGGATTTAATTAATGAGGAAACATGGTATGGGGTTAAAGGAGACACTTTTTACACTCACGAACAATTAAAAAATCTTGGATTTGATGAAGTTTTAAGGATAGGAGATAAAGATAGGGCTTTAAAAATGCATAAGACGTATTATTTAAGAAGGGGTTATAAACTCTCAGAAGTTGTTGATATGGAGAGAGAAGCTTTAGGAATTAAAGCAAAAGTAATCCCAATGACTGATGATAGAGTTGAGACAAAAATTTTAGCAAAAGTTGGTGATAAGGTTGATTTATTAAAGTTTCATGACTTTTGGGTTAAGAGGAGGGGAGAGGTTGAGGTCTTAGATGTTATCTATGAAAACTCATTATATGCCAAACCTTGTGAGAAGGCAGTTGAGGCGATAAAAAACAGCAACCTTATTATTATTGGTCCTTCAAATCCTATAACTTCCATAGGTCCAATTTTAAGTTTAAGTGGAATTAAAGAGTTATTAAAAGATAAAAAAGTTATAGTTGTTTCTCCAATAGTTGGAAATTCTGCGGTTTCAGGTCCTGCTGGAAAGTTAATGAGAGCTAAGGGTTATGATGTTTCTGTTAAAGGAATTTATGAGTTTTATAAAGATGTAGTTGATGTTTTGGTTATAGATAACACTGATAAAGAGATTGCCAAAGAAATACCATGCGAGGTTTTAATAACAAACACAATTATGAAAACATTGGATGATAAAGTTAGATTGGCTAAAAATATTGTTGAGTTCTGTGGGTCTTTATGAAGCCAGTTGCTTTAACAACTACAAAACCAGGATTTGAGCCACAATTAAAAGAGGAGTTAAATAAATTACCAATAAAAAAGAAAATTTTATGGACACCATTTAGAGGAATTTTAAAAGTTTTATCTCAAAACCCTTATGAATTTTTAAAGGTTGTTAAAGAAAACAAAAATAATTTAAAATTTTTACTGAGAGTAATTCCATTAGAGATGGAATGCCAAACAGATATTGATGAAATAAAAAAAGCAATCTCTTTTTTAATTAATGAAAAGAAAGAAAAATTAGAAAACAAATCTTTTGTAGTTAGGTGCAACAGAAGGGGAAGTCATGAATTTACAAGTGAAGAGCTTGAAAGGATGATTGGAAAATATGTATTAGACAATTTTAAAGATTTAAATTTAAAAGTTAATTTAAAAAACTGGGATTTTAAAATAAATATTGAGATTTTGCAAGATAGAAGTTATATTTCAATATTTTATGATGATTTTAATGAGTTTGTTATTGAAGAAAATATAAAAAACTTAAAAAACTTAAAGAGATACATTGAGAGACCATTAAACCGTTCAGAGAGAAAAATGCAGGAGTTAATTGAGAGATTCCCATTTATATTTAAAAACTTAAACTGCGTTGTAGATATTGGCTCATCTCCCGGCGGTTGGGCGAAAATGTTATCAAAAAAATCTAAAAAGGTCTATGCCATAGATACAGGAGAGTTAAAAATAAAAGCTAACAACATAATCCATATAAAAAAAAGAGCTGAGTGTGTAGATTTTGAAAAAGATATTAATGAGGAAATTGATTTGATAACCAATGACACCAACCTATATCCTGATGAATCCATTTTTTTAACACTAAAATTTGCAAAATATTTAAAAACTAATGGATATATAATTCATACATTAAAAGCAAGAAAATCAACGACTAAAAAAGAAGATTTAGAGCAGGTGTTAAACATCCTAAACCATTATAAAAATATAAAAATATACAAAATAATTAATTTAAAAGCCAATACTAAAAATGAACTCACATTGATACTCAAAAAAGTATAGCAGAAATATTCGGGAATATCTCCGAAAAATATATATACTTCCATAATAAAAAATTGAAAATGTAAAGTTCTGAGGTGGTATTATGGCTGAGCTTCCAGTTGCACCATGTGTAAGAATCTTAAAGAAGGCAGGTGCTAAGAGAGTTAGCGAAGCGGCTGGGAAATACTTTGCTGAGGCATTGGAAGAAATTGCATTAGAGATTGCAAAGAAATCAGTTGATTTGGCTAAGCACGCAAAGAGAAAGACAGTAAAAGTCGAAGATGTTAAGGCGGCATTAAGGGGTTAGGTTCAACTTACATTATATCTATAATATCACTACACCTTTTTATTTTTTGTGCATATTAATTAGAATATTTGAATATTTGGAGTAAAATGGAATAAAATTAAATACTGCTATTTTGTTTGATATTAATAACTCTTTTAAGTATGAGAGTTGGTGAGATGATGAGAATTGTTTTTGATTTGGGTGGCTCAGTTGTAATGCCAAAAGAAGGAGCTAACGCTGAAAAAATTAAAGAATATGCCAATGTTTTTAAAAAAATTAAAGATGAAGGGCATGAGGTAGCCATAGTAGTTGGAGGAGGAAAGACGGCAAGAGAATATATAAAAATTGGGAGAGAACTTGGAGCCAGTGAGAGCTTTTGTGATGAGCTTGGAATAATGGCTACAAGAATGAATGCAATGATTTTAATCACTGCCTTAGGAGATTACAGTATAAAAAAAGTTCCTAAATCATTTGAAGAGGCAGAGTTTATATTAAACTTGGGAAAAATCCCAGTCATGGGAGGGACTCATCCCGGGCATACAACAGACGCTGTTGCCGCTTCATTAGCGGAGTTTATAAATGCCGATTTGTTGGTTATAGGAACGAATGTTGATGGCGTCTATGATAAAGACCCAAATAAATATGAAGATGCTAAAAAATTTGATAAAATCTCTGCTAAAAAACTTGTTGATTTAGCTTTATCATCTTCATTAAAGGCAGGTTCCTCATCAGTTGTTGATTTATTGGCGGCTAAGATTATTGAAAGAGCTAAGTTGAAAGTGGCAGTTGTTAAAGGAACGCCTGAGGAGCTTTTAAATGTTAGTAAGGGAATAGTGAATGGAACAATAATTGAGGGATAAGTATGGAAATTCCAAAGCATAGACACTGTTTAAATTGTGGTATCTCAATTCCCCCAGACCAAGTTTTTTGTTCAGAAAAGTGTAGAATTGAGTATATGCAAAGAAGGAAAAGGATGTTAAGAACCCAATACATGTTTTTAGCTATTGCAGGGCTTATACTTCTCTATTATATTATCACAATAGCTTTGAAGATATAACCAAAAACTATTTAAGTATTTGTGTCCCACTATTACTCTGCTATTGTCCTGACTCCAAAAGGAGTTGGGACATATGTCAATGACCCAGTGGAGTTCCTTCCCCTTTAACCCCAAAGGGGTTGTGAAATGATGAAGCTGGGGAGGCATAGGGTGAAATCAAAAATAAACTAAAAATAAAAATCTGTTTTGTCAAATTTAAAAGTTAATTTAAAAATTTTAAAACTAAAAATAAACAATAAAAATAAATTAGGAGGGAGAAAATGCCAACAGCAAAATTCGTAGTTGCAGACCCAAAAACTGGAAAATGTTATCAAATTGAGGCAGATAATACACCATTAGTTGGTAAAAGAATAGGAGAAGTATTTGATGGTAAAATTTTGGGCTTAGATGGCTATAAATTACAAATAAGAGGGGGAACTGATTCAAGTGGTTTCCCAATGAGACCTGACATCCACGGAAGTAGAAAAGTTAAAGTTTTATTGAGCTCACCTCCAGGATTCAGACCAAAAAGAAAAGGAGAAAGAAGAAGAAAAACAGTTAGAGGAAACACAATAGCTCCAGACATTGTCCAAATTAATGTTAAAGTTGTTGAGTATGGAGAGAAATCAATTCCAGAATTGTTGGGCTTGGAGGGAGGAGAAAATCAAGAACAATAAAATAAAATATAATCCTTAATTTATTTTTATTTTATTTATCTGTTTAAAATTTGCTTTTGTAGTTTTTTGACTATTTTGATGCTGATGAATAACTTTGTGAGCTAAAATTATAAAAATGTGAAAATACTATTTTACAGATAAAATAAGAAATTTATAAAGGGGATAATTATGGCAAAGAAAAAACAAGCTAAGCAGGCAGAGGTAAATATTGGAATGGTTGGACACGTTGACCATGGAAAAACAAGTTTAACAAAGGCATTAACAGGAGTTTGGACTGACAGGCATAGTGAAGAGTTGAGGAGAGGTATTTCAATTAGATTGGGTTATGCCGACTGTGAGATAAGAAAATGCCCACAGTGTGGAACTTACACGACAAAACCAAGATGTCCAAACTGTTTGGCTGAAACAGAATTTTTGAGAAAGGTCTCTTTTGTTGATTCCCCAGGGCATGAAACATTAATGGCTACTATGCTCTCTGGGGCTTCTTTGATGGATGGGGCAATTTTGGTTATAGCCGCTAATGAGCCCTGCCCTCAACCACAGACAAAAGAACATTTAATGGCTTTGGAGATTTTGGGAATTGATAAAATTATAATTGTCCAAAACAAAATTGATTTGGTAGATGAAAAGCAGGCAGAAGAAAACTACGAGCAAATAAAAGAATTTGTTAAGGGAACTATTGCAGAAAATGCTCCAATAATTCCAATCTCAGCTCACCACGAAGCAAATATCGATGTTTTGTTAAAGGCAATACAGGACTTTATTCCAACACCTAAGAGAGACCCTAATGCCACTCCAAGAATGTATGTTGCAAGAAGTTTTGACATAAACAAGCCAGGAACTAAAATTAAGGACTTAAAAGGAGGGGTTTTAGGAGGGGCAATTATTCAAGGAGTGTTTAAAGTTGGAGATGAGATTGAGATAAGACCAGGAATTAAAGTAACTGAAGGAAATAAAACATTTTGGAAGCCATTAACTACAAAAATTGTTTCATTAGCCGCTGGAAACACAATAATTAGGAAAGCCCATCCAGGGGGTTTGATTGGAGTCGGGACGACATTAGACCCATATTTAACGAAATCAGATGCTTTAACTGGAAGTGTTGTGGGATTGCCAGGAACTCTCCCTCCTATAAGAGAAAAGATAACAATAAAAGCCAATTTGTTGGATAGAGTTGTAGGAACTAAGGAAGAGTTGAAGATTGAACCACTGAGAACGGGAGAGGTTTTAATGCTAAACATTGGAACCGCTACAACCGCAGGGGTTATAACATCAGCAAGGGGGGACATTGCAGATATAAAATTAAAACTTCCAATATGTGCTGAGATTGGAGATAGAGTAGCTATAAGCAGAAGGATTGGTTCAAGATGGAGGTTAATTGGTTATGGAACTATTGAGGGATAATTTTAATAATATGACTATCAAATTTACACCTCCGAGCATAAGCGAGGAGAGGTGTTAGGGGGTATACCAATAGGGTGGTAGCCCTATGGTTAGTGGAACTATTGAGGGATAATTTTAATTTTAATATTTTTTTGCACATTACAATTATTATTCTGCTCATTAAATCCTTAAAAATTGAGGGATTGTTAATGATTGAATATCTTTTAAAAAACAAGGAACAAATTATTAAAAAAATGGAAAAACTTAACGATATTAACCGTAAAGAAGTTGAAGAAAAATGGATTTCAGATAGTTTTGAAAATCCAAAATCTATGAAATTTGCAGGAGGAGATGGGAGTTGTAATAAGTTGGATTATATATCATTTTCGTTCTATGGAGTTGGGGCAGTTAGCTTTATCCACAACATTGGGGAGAAGATAAAAAAAGCCAAGGAAGAGTATATATTTGATATAGCCCATCCCTTAGATATTGATGATAGGATAAGAAGATATATGTTAATTTTGGAATTAAAAACAGCCCTGTATGTTCTTAAAAATTATGATATTGATTATTACATTTTTGATGGCTCATTATTTTCTTTGTTGATATTCACAAAAAAAGGTATGGAGATTTATGAAAAAGAGTTGGAAGACCTTTATAAAGAATATGAAAAAGAATTTAATAAAAAAATTGATGAAGAAATAAAATCTGGGAAGATTAGAATAATATCAAAGGATTTAGATTTAGAACTTGATAAAAAGATGCTTATTGAACATGTTGAATACATTTTAACTTTAACAAAACTCATAAATGAATTTAAGGATAGAATTATTGGCATATCTAAAACTTCAAAAATAAATATTTATTTTGACAAAAATATGCCAGATATTGCAGTTTTTACAAAATATACAGATAAAGCAGGGTATTCAGAACCAATTGACTTTGTTAATAAAATTGGACCAGAAGAAAAAAGAGAAAAACACAAACAATTGAGTAGTGTAATAAAAGGAATAAATTTTATAAAAGGATACGGTGGCAATATTGATACTGCATACATCCAGTTTGTTAGATTAGAAGATAACTGTGGAGTTGTTGGATTAACAAGCTTCAACAAAATAGATAAAAAAGTTTTATCATCATTAAAACAAATATCCATTAATGGCTACCCATACATATTAAAAAAAGCCCATGAGACCGTTGAGATAACCAATAAAAAACTGCAATCAATAGCTAAAATGCTCAATATTGACGACCCAATTGCAAGGCATATATTGGGAAAGAAAAAGAAATTCTAAGAGGGAGAAAATGAGATACTTAATAACAACTGCCTTAGCATACACTAATGGACCTTTACACTTAGGACATGCAAGAAGCACTTACATTCCAGCAGATATTATGTATAAATACTTAAAGTTGAGAGGGGAGGAAGTTATTCACGTTGGAGGAACTGATAACCACGGAGTTCCAATAACCTTAACAGCAGAAAAAGAAGGAAAAAATCCAGAGGAGATAGTTGAAAAATACCACAATGAAATTAAAGAGGACTTAGATTTGTTAGGGGTAGAGTTTGATGCCTTTGGTAAGACACATAGCCAAATACATATTGAAACAGCCCAGGAGTTTTATTTAAAGCTAAAAGAGAACGGATATATCTATGAAAAAGAGATAGAGCAATTTTACTGTCCAAACTGTAAAAAATTCTTGCCAGATAGGTATGTTGAGGGAATTTGCCCATACTGTGGAGGAGAGGCAAGAGGAGACCACTGTGAAGTTTGTGGAAGACACTTAGAGCCGTTTGAGCTAAAAGAGCCATACTGTGTAATCTGCAAGGGAAAGCCAGAGATTAGAAAGACAAAACATTACTTCTTTAAGTTGAGTGCTTTAAAAGATGAGTTAGAGGAGTATATAAAAAACGCAGAGGAAATGCCCGAGCATGTAAAAAATATGGCATTAAATTGGATTAAAGAGTTGCATGACTGGGATATTTCAAGGGATATAAGCTGGGGAGTCCCTATCCCTGGAACTAATCAGGTTATGTATGTTTGGTTAGAGGCACCTATTGGATATATCTCATTTACAAAGATGTTGGGAGATGTTTGGAAGAAATATTGGTTAGAGAAAGATACAAAGATTTACCACTTTATAGGTAAAGATATAACTGTCCATCACGCTGTCTTTTGGCCAGGAATGTTAATCGCTCATGGTTCCTTTAACTTACCAACAGCAGTGATTAGTGGTGGATATTTAACCTTAGAAGGAAGAAAGATGAGCACAAGTAAAAAATGGGTTGTTTGGGTTAAGGATTTTGTTAAGAACTTTGATGCTGACTATTTAAGATACTATTTAGTTATGTCAGCTCCTCTCTTTAAGGATTGTGACTTTTCCTTTGATGATTTCAAAAATAAGATAAATAATGAGCTAATTAATATAATTGGAAACTTCACCCATAGGGTTTTAACATTCACACACAGGAAGTTTAAGAAAGTCCCAATAGTTGATGAAGGTAGATTAAAAGAGGAAGACAAAGAGTTATTGAAAAAATGCGAAGAGACCATTAAAGCAGTAGATAAAAATATAAGGAGCTTTAAGTTTAGGGATGCCTTAGTTAATATATTGCATCTTGCCATTGAAGGAAACAGCTACTTCCAAAAGATGGAGCCGTGGGCAGTTAAAGATGAAGAGAGATTGAAGGAAATATTATATACCTGCTGTAAGACAGTAAAAACTCTCATCTATTTACTTTATCCATACATGCCTAAAAAATCTCTTGCATTATTGGAGTTAATGAATGAAGAACTTGATTTAAATTTAAGAGGGAATGAACTGAAAAAACCAAAGATTATATTTAAAAAGATAGATGACAAAAAAATAGAGGAAATGAAGAAAAAGCTTTATGAAAACAGAAAAGAAGAAAAAGGAGGGAAAGAAATGGAGCAAATTGATATAAGCTACTTAGAAAAGATTGATTTAAGAGTTGGAGAGGTTATAGAGGCAGAAGACATACCAAAATCAAAGAAACTTTTAAAACTAATTGTTGATTTGGGAGATGAGAAGAGGCAGATAGTTTCAGGAATTAAGGGCTATTACAAACCAGAGGATTTAGTTGGAAAAAAGGTTATAGTTGTTTGCAATTTAAAACCAGCTAAATTGTGTGGGGTTTTATCCGAAGGGATGATTTTAGCGGCTGAGGATGATGAAGGAAATCTTGCCTTATTAACTGTTGATAAGGATATAAAAGCAGGTAGTAAAGTTAGATAAACCAAAAAAATAAAAAAATAGATTTTAAATCTCTCCCATCATTTTTGGAAATGCTTCATAATATCTCTTTTTCATCTCTTTTACATCCAAATTAACAATATCCTTTCCATTAATCTTTATTTTTAACTTGTTTCCTCCCACCTTTCCAATAATATAAGCAGAGGTTAATTTACTTAAAACTTTATCTTTGTTTTCTTCTCTAACTGCCAATATTATTCTTCCAGATGTCTCTGAGAATAATAAAACATCTTCCCTCAAATTGTTTTTATTGTAGGAGGTTAAATCAACCTCTAAACCAATGTTGTTTAATATAGCCATCTTAGCCAAAGCCACAGCTAAACCGCCTCTTGAACAATCAACTGCCTCAGTAGCTAAACCCTCTTTTACAACCTCTCTAACTTCCTCATAGATATTCTTCTCTTTCTCTAAATCAACTCTTGGGACTTTTCCATCCTCTGTATTATGTATAACTTTATAATACTCACTTCCTCCCATTTCATCCTTTGTCTCATTTGTAATTATTAATACATCCCCTTCCTTAATCTTGTTGTCTAAAACTCCTGGAACTTTTTCAACATCTTCCACTTTACCCAAAACAAATATTGCAGGAGTTGGATTTATTGGAAACTCCTTACCTTCAATAACCGTCTCATTATATAAACTTACATTTCCTCCAACAACTGGGATTTCAAAGAATTCAGCGGCATCCGCTAAACCTTTAATACACTCTGCCAACTGCCAAAATCTCTCTGGTCTTTCAGGATTTCCAAAGTTTAAGTTGTCGAGCATAGCTATTGGTTCAGCTCCAACTGCTGCCAAATTCCTCACTGCCTCAGCGACTGCATTTACTGCCCCCACATAAGGGTTTAGTTTGCAGTATCTTGAATTGCAGTCAGTTGTTAGGGCAATACCAACAGGATAAACTTCATTTATTCTCAAAACAGCGGCGTCCTTTCCTGGCTTTACAACAGTTCTTATTTGAACTTCATAATCATACTGTTGATAAATCCATTCTTTTGAGCAAATGTTTGGACTTTCAAGCAATTTTAATAACACAGCATTTAAATCATCTGGCATCTTTATTTTTTCTTTGTCGTCCTCTTTTTCTTTTAAGTCCTCTTTTGCCTCTCTATCATATAGAGGGGCTTCACATAACAAGTCCAATGGTAAATCAACAACAACCTCTCCCTTGTATTTGGCAATAATTCTCTTTTCTTCAATTGTTTTTCCAATAACTGATGCAGGTAATTCATACTTTTTAAATATTTCAATTATCTCATCTTCACTACCTGGCTCAACAGCTAATAACATCCTCTCTTGACTCTCAGAAACCATAATCTCATAAGGAGTTAATGGCTCTCTCAATATTACATTCTCTAAGTAAAGCTCACAGCCAACTCCTCCACCGTAGCACATCTCAGATGAAGCCCCTGAAAGCCCCGCCGCTCCCAAATCCTTCATTGCTTTAACTTTTCCAGTTTTGACTGCCTCTAAGACAGCGTCAATTAAACATTTTTCAGAAAATGCATCTCCAACTTGGACGCTTGGTCTTTCCTCTTCACTCTCCTCAGTTAAATCCTTTGACGCAAATGAAGCTCCCCCTATTCCATCCCTTCCAGTAGAGCCAACCAATATTAATGATAAACCTGCCTCTTTTGCCTTACCTGTAATGATTTCATTCTCCTTAACTAAACCGACACAAACGACATTAACCAAGTTGTTGTAATCAAAAGAGCTATCAAATTCACACTCTCCTCCAACTGTTGGGACTCCTATTCTATTCCCATAATCCCCAATGCCTTTAACAACCCCTTCAATTAACCATCTAACTTTATCTCCTTCCTTTCCAAATATATCTCCAAACCTTAATGGGTCTAATAATGCAATTGGCTTAGCTCCCATTGATAAAACATCCCTAACAATTCCACCAACTCCTGTTGCCGCTCCATTATATGGGTCTATGTATGATGGGTGGTTGTGGCTTTCCATGGCTATTGCTAAACATATATCATCTTTCAACCTAATTACAGCGGCGTCATCACCAATCCCAACAACGATGTTTTTGTTTGTTTTTTCATTAACTGTTTTGGCAAACATTCTTAATAGTTTTTTTGAGGTTCTGTAAGCACAGTGCTCACTCCATAAGTTTTCAAACATCGCTAACTCTACATGATTTGGCTTTCTTCCTAAAACTTTCTCTATATATTTTAAATCATTTTCATCCATAATTACACCTTGTTGGTTGATAAGTTGATAAAATATTAGCAGGTATAAAAAATGAAAGATGTGTTATTAAACCTTTATGCTTATTCACTAAATATTTCATCCTCTTTAAAAAATAGCTTTATCTCTCTTTCAGCACTTTCCTTTGAGTCAGATGCGTGAATTACATTGTCAGGAGTTGTTAAAGCAAAGTCCCCCCTTATAGTTCCCGGCTCTGCCTCAGCTGGATTTGTTTTTCCTATCATCTTTCTTACAACTGATATGGCGTTTTCCCCCTCAATAACCATAACTACAATTCTTCCAGAGGTCATAAAATTAATTAATCTTTCATAAAATTCTTTTCCTTTATGCTCTTCATAATATTTCTCTGCCATCTCTCTATCTAATTTAACCATCTTCATAGCTATAATTTCTAAGCCCTTATTTTCAAATCTTTCAATTATTTTTCCTATCAATTTTCTTCTTACAGCATCCGGCTTTAAAGCTACGAAGGTCCTTTCTTTCATAGGTATCACATTTTTAATTTTAACAAAGAATAATATTTTAGATGCCTATACTTTAAAAATTTTGATGATGTGTCATTAAAAATGGTAATAAATTTATTAATTAAATCCATCTCGAAAAACTTAAATATTGTCTATTCATAAAAAGTGAATTGTCATAATTTTTTGTGAGGTGGGATTATTAAAAAGATAGTAGCCATTCTGTTGGGGGCTATATTGATAGGAAGTGTATTTTTAGCAGGATGCACTCAGAAGGAGGAAGAGAATGTTATTAAAGTTGGGCTATTGGTTGATTTGTCTGGGAGTTTAGCAACTTATGGAAATAATGAAAAGCATATCTGTGAAATTGCTGAGGAAAAGATAAATAAATACTTTGAAGAGAAGGGAATTCCTTATAAAGTAAAACTTTATGTTGAAGATACAAAGGCAGACCCTAATGTATGCTTGCAAAAGGTTCAAGCTCTTCACACACAGGGAATAAACCTGTTCTTGGGACCAATGGCAAGTGGAGAAGTCAAAAATATAAAAGGATTTGTGAATTCAAATAACATTGTTATAATATCTCCAAGTTCAACTGCTCCACCACAGATGATTGGATTTAAGTCCCCAGATGAGAAAAAGTATGTATTTAGATTTGTCCCAACAGATAATTTCCAAGGAAATGCAATTGGAGATGTTGCTAAGGATGTTGGTTTGAAGAATGTAGTTGTTATTTATAGGAAAGACGCTTGGGGAGATGGATTAGAAAAGGCAACAGTTAAAAAATTAAAGGCAAATGGAATAAACGTTGTTGATGAAATTCCTTATGACCCTAACATTGGGGATTGGAGCCCAATAATTCAAACCGTAACCAATAAAATTAAAGGAAAAGGTAACGATACTGGAATAGTGTTTATTGGATATGAGGAGGTAGCAACATTATTATCACAGATTGATGAGAACTCACCATTATTAAAACATGTTTGGATTGGATGTGATGGAACAGCAAACAGTAAAAAGGTCTTAGAGGAGGTTAAAGATAAGGCAGTAAAAATTAAATTGTATTCAACAATGTTCCAGTCAGAGACGGATGAAGCTAAAAAGATAAAAGAAGAGTTTAAAAAGAGGGACTATGGAGAACCAGACCAGTATGCACTAAATGTTTATGATGCATTTTGGGTTGGAGCTATTTCATACGCTGAGATGTTGAATGAGACAAATGGAAAATATGATGCCAATTTATTGGCTAAGAAGATAAAAGAAAATACCGTCAAATACTCAGAGGGGCAGTTTGGTGTTGAATCAGTAACTGGATATATTAAGTTAAATGAGTGGAATGATAGGGCAAGCGGTAATTATGGTATCTTTGCAGTAACAGAGGATGGATGGAAGTTGGTTGGAATATGGGACTCAACAACTGGAAAAATTAAGTGGTTAGAATAATCTACCCTAAAACTTTAAATACTCTTTTTTAAAATTTGAATATAGTTGTATAGGTTGTGGATTTTATCATTTAAACTTTTATCATTTTTTGAGGGATACAATGGAGATTTTAAGGACAGAGAATATTGTAAAGTATTTTGGAGATTTTAAGGCATTGGATGGGGTTTCTATAAGTGTAAATAAAGGAGATGTTACTTTAATTATTGGGCCTAATGGTAGTGGAAAATCTACACTAATTAATGTTATTACTGGCTTTTTAAAGGCAGATGAGGGAAAAGTTTATTTTGAAAATAAAGATATAACAAATAAAGAGCCGAGTGAACTCTACCATCATGGAATCGTCAGGACTTTCCAAACACCACAACCTTTAAAAGAGATGACAGTTTTAGAAAATTTGTTAATAGGAGAGATTAACCCAGGAGAACGCCCTTTAAACGCTCTATTTTATAAAAAATGGATTCCAAAAGAGGAGGAAATGGTTGAAAAGGCATTTAAAATATTGGAATTTTTAAAATTATCTCATCTGTATGATAGAAAGGCAGGAGAACTTAGTGGAGGGCAGATGAAACTTGTTGAGATTGGAAGGGCTTTGATGACAAATCCAAAAATGATTGTTATGGACGAGCCAATAGCTGGGGTAGCTCCAGGTTTAGCTCATGATATATTCAACCATGTTCTTGAATTAAAAGAGAAAGGAATAACTTTCTTAATTGTTGAACATAGGTTAGACATTGTTTTAAGATATATAGACCATTTATATGTTATGTTTAATGGGCAGATTATTGCTGAGGGGAGAGGAGAAGAGGAAATTAAAAAGGTTTTATCAGACCCAAAAGTTGTTGAAATTTACATTGGAGAGTAACAATAATTTATAAATTAAATTATTTTATATTATTAGGTGGTGAGCATGATTAAAGTAAAAAACCTAAACGCTGGTTATGGAAAATTACAGATTTTATTTGATGTGAATGCAAAAATAGAAAAAGGAAAGATAACAACTGTTGTTGGTCCAAATGGTAGTGGAAAATCTACATTTTTAAAGACATTATTTGGATTAACAAAGATATACTCTGGGGAGATTATATTTAAAGATAAAAATATAGCAAAAGTCCCACCACATCAAAAAGCAAGAATGAAAATTGCCTATTTACCCCAAACAAATAACGTATTTGCAAATTTAACTGTAGAGGAAAACTTAAAGATTGCTGGCTATGTATTAGATAAAGATAAAGTTAAAGAGAGAATAGAAATTGCTTTAAATGTATTTCCAGAGCTTAAAGACGTTTTGAAGAGAAAAGCAGGGACGTTAAGTGGAGGACAAAGGCAGTTTTTAGCAATGGGTATGGCTTTGGTTAGGGATGCAGAGGTTTTAATGTTGGACGAGCCAACCGCTCAATTATCACCAAAACTTGCAGAAGTGATTTTTGAGAAGATTATTGAGATGAGGGACGAGTTTGGATTAACTATATTATTGGTTGAGCAGAATGCTAAAAGAGCTTTGGAGATTAGTGACAACGGCTATATGTTTGTTAGTGGAAGGGTGGCATTTGAAGGAACTGCTGAGGAATTATTAAACCATGAGAAATTTAAGGAATACTCATTAGGAATAACCGCTATTTAATAAGATTGTAGTTTTTTACTAAAAGATTGGGTGAGAAGTATGATTTTAGAAGGAGCTATTATTTACTCTAACCTTTTAGTTTTGTTGGCTTTGGGATTAACTTTAACTTATATAACGACAAACGTCCCAAACTTCGCTCAGGGAAGTTATGCAATAGTTGGGAGTTATGTTGCTTTAACATTATTAAAGTTGTTTGATATAAACCCTTATCTGTCTCTACCAGTTTTATTTGTTGTTGGGGCAGTTGTTGGTTTAATCACATATTTGGCTTTAAAGCCATTACTAAAAAGAGGGGCTTCGGTAGAGATTTTGATGATTGCAACATTAGCAATTGATTTAATATTGTTAGGGGCTATTGGGGCTTATTCTGAGATATTAAGCCAAATTGTTGGCTCTACTCAGGCAAAGTTTGTTTTTGCAAATTTGGACTTTACATTGTTTGGATTTAAAGGAATTTTATTTGTTTCAACGTTTGTTATTATACTGTTGTTAATTGGGCTTTATCTTTTGCTGTATAAAACAAAGTTTGGAATTGCTTTAAGAGCATCAATGGAAAATCCTTCATTAGCTCAAACAATGGGTATTGATGTAGAAAAAACAAGATTGTTCTCTTGGATTCTCTCTGGGGCTTTGGCTTGTGTGGCTGGGGGCTTACTGCCATTTATGCAGGAAATTGTTCCATCCACTGGGGATTTAATCATCATCTCAATCTTTGCCGCAAGTATTGTGGGAGGGTTGAGGCATATAAGTGGAGCTTTAATTGGGGGTTACATCATTGGACTGTCTGAGAGTTTAATAACCTACTACCTATCACAAGCATTTGGAACTGGATTTTTAGTTTATGGGAAGGTTATTTCCTTAATTATAATGATATTAACGCTATTAATTGCCCCTTATGGAATTACTGGTGTTGATTGGAGGAAAGTTAAGAAAATGCTTTTTACTTCATAATTTATTTTTTGAGGTGAAATGATGATTATTGAAATTATCTCTTTAATATTGCTGTGGTTTGGAATTTATTACATTGTCTCTTTATCATTAAATATGGAATTTGGCTATGCGGGAATTCCAAACTTTGGTAAGGCATTATCAGTTTTAGTTGGAGCTATTGCAGTTGGAGGGATTTTGGATAGGTTGTTAATACTATATTTTGGTGTTGGAGGAGATTTTATCACTGGAACTACTTATGCAACCTCTATGCTTAATGATTTAATTGCTTCAAATCCAATAGTTGGGATTGGAATTTTAATTTTAGCTATAATATTAGCTTCAATTCTTGGGTTTATTGTTGGAGCAATCTTTATCCTACCAAGTGCTAAGTTAAAAGAGGACTATTTAGGAGTTACATTGTTGGCTATAAGTGAGGCAGTATTTTTAATTTGCATGTATAATTTAAACATAATTGGAGGGTATTATGGAATCTCAACCCCTGATATATTGGCATTTGTCCCTGGGGAGTATAGGGGCTGGGCATTTACTGGAATTGTTTTATTTATTGCATTTTTAGTTTATTTGTTCTTTGAGAGATTGCTAAATACTCCATTTGGTAGAGTATTGAGGGCTATGAGAGAGAATGAAGACACAGTTAAGGCATTTGGTAGAGATATAATGATGTTAAGAATAAAAACAATGGCTATTGGTTCAGCTATTGGGGCAATTGCAGGGGCTTTATATTCATTATATACGGTAAATATTATTGCCAATGCATTTACAAGAGTGGAATGGACATTCTTCCCATTTTTAATGGTTTTGTTAGGAGGAAAGGGGAATAATAAAGGTGTTGCCTTAGGAGTTTTATGTTATGTTGTAGTTAAAGTATTATTAGATGTTTATAAATACAACCTAAAATATACTTTAAATATTCCATTTGAGCCAGTTTGGCTGTCTTATATGCTATTTGGAGTTTTAATGCTTCTCATCCTATATTACAAGCCATCTGGTTTAATCCCCGAAAAGCCAATTATAACGCCACCAATGAAAAAGAAAATAATGGAAATCAGTAATAAATAATAAATAATAAACTTTTTATAGCAAAGCTGTTTTATTTATTTTTCCAAAAGAAATTTTAATTTGGTAAATATTGTCTCTTTTAAAATTTAAAATCACATTAAAACAAATTAAAATAATGTTTTTGGTGATAAAAATGATTATTAAAGGAAGAGCCCACAAATTTGGAGATGATGTAGACACAGATGCAATAATTCCAGGACCTTATTTAAGAACTACTGACCCTTATGAATTGGCTTCACACTGTATGGCTGGAATAGATGAAAATTTCCCAAAGAAGGTTAAAGAAGGAGATGTTATTGTTGCTGGGGAGAACTTTGGATGTGGTTCAAGTAGAGAACAGGCAGTTATAGCAATAAAATACTGTGGAATTAAGGCAGTGATAGCAAAGAGTTTTGCAAGGATATTTTACAGGAATGCCATTAATGTTGGTTTAATTCCAATAATAGCAAATACCGATGAGATTGAGGATGGGGATATAGTTGAGATTGATTTAGATAAGGAAGAGATTAAAATAATCAACAAAAATAAGACAATAGAATGTGAGACACCAAAAGGTTTAGAAAGGGAAATATTATCTGCTGGTGGCTTAGTTAATTATCTAAAAAGAAAAACTGAGGGGCAGAATAAGATTAAAAATAATTAATTTGGGTGTAAAAGCATGATGTTGGAGTTGAATGGATTGCATGCAGGTTTGAGGTTTTCATCAGCCCATATTGTATTTGGTCATCCAACTTGTGGGGTTATACATGGGCATTCTTATTATGTGGATGTAAAACTTTATGGAGAGAGGGCTGGAAAGTTCAAGTTTGTCTGTGATTTTAAAATAATTAAAAAGATTGTAAAAGAGATTTGTGATAAGTTAGACCACAAGTTAATACTTCCAAAAAATCATGAAAAAGTTTATTATGAGTTAAGGGATAAAACATTATACTTTAAATATGAGAATAAAGAATACTGTATTCCTGTTGAAGATATCATTTTATTACCTATTCCCTCAACTACTGCCGAAGATTTGGCAGTGTATTTTGCTAATGAAATAGCAGATAGATTAAAAAACCTCGGTTTTTCTAATATAAACTGGATAGAGGTATCTATCAATGAAGGGATAGGTCAGGGAGCTTGTTATAGAAAATATTTAGAGGTGAAATGATGGAGAGAATCTTAGAGAAGGTTAAAGCGAAATCAGAAATTCCAGTATATGATAAATCAGTTGAGAGTGTTTTATCAGCTATTTTAACAACCAGCGATTTTTGGAAGATTGTTGATTTGAGTGAAGAGCCACTACCATTGGTTGCTGACATTATAAGAGTTTTAGAGGGAGAAGGTTTAGTAAAAATAACTAATGAAGGAATAGAATTTACTGAAAAAGGAAATGAATTTATAAAAAATTATGGAATTGGTAAAAAAGACGATAGTGTTTGCGAGTGTTGTGAAGGAAGAGGAGTTTCTTTAAAGAACTACAAAGATTTATTGGAGAGATTTAAAGAGATTGTTAAAAATAGACCAATGCCAAAACACGAATACGACCAGGGTTTTGTAACTGCTGAATGCACAATTTCAAGAATTGCATTGATGAATTCAAGGGGAGATTTATTCAATAAGGATGTTTTGGTCTTAGGAGATGACGATTTAACAAGCATTGCCTTAATGCTCTCAAATCTTCCAAGAAAAATCGTTGTTGTTGATATTGATGATAGATTAATCAACTTCATAAAAGAGGTTGCTGAACAATTAAACTATAAAAACATAGAGGTTATAACATTAGATTTAAGAAAGCCACTTCCAGAGAAATACAGCAGAGCGTTTGATACCTTTATAACTGACCCACCAGAAACCGTCTATGCTGTAAAAACATTCATTGGGAGAGGAATATCAGCATTAAAAGGAGAGAGAAGAGCTGGTTACTTTGGAATTACAAGGAGAGAAAGTTCATTGGATAAGTGGAGAGAGATTCAAAGAACATTGATAAATGACTTCAATGTGGTTATAACTGACATAATAAGGAATTTCAACCACTACGTAAATTGGGGTTATGAAGAGGAAACAAGAGCTTGGAAATTAGCTCCAATAAAGAAAAAACCAGAAGATATTTGGTATAAGTCATATATGTTCAGAATAGAGACATTGAAAGATAGCAGAGGGTTTGAGGAAGAGGTAGATGTTGGAGATGAGTTATACAACGATGCTGAAAGTTCAACAACATAAAAAAATTTTTAAATATTTTCACATAGGTATTTTAACGCATCTTTTTCCATAAAATGGAGTTTTCCTGGGATTATTATACAATGTAATGGCTTTCCAAAATCATAATTAATTAAATCTTTTATTTTTCCATAAACAAGTTTTGGTTTTAAACTTCCAGCTCTTGCAACTACAACAGCTTTTGTATCCTCATTTATAATTCCCTCTTTCTTCCTATTTTCCAATTCCAATAATATTTTTAAGCCCTCATTTGCCGTCATAAACCTTTTTTCATCTTCATCAACTCTAATGTCTAACAAGCAGAGAGTATGTAACCCTCTCTCCAAGTTTTCCTTTATTACATTGTATGGAGTTTCTGGAAAGTAGTTTTCTTCTGGAAATACAATTGATGCAGTCCTACCAAATTTATATAACTGTAATCCAGTAATTCCAACAGCTGAGTAAATTGATGGAGCATTTATAATTAAAACTTCAATCCCTTTCTTTTTTGCCTCTATTGCTAAATCTACGTGTGTTGTGGCAACCATTGGGTCACCAGCAGTTAGAAACATTATGTTTTTATCTTTTGCCTCTTCTATCAACTTATATCCTTCATATTCAACATCTTTTCTACTTAAAACATGAATCTTTTTACCTAAAACCTCTTCTATCTTTTCAATTGTAGTTCCAGTTAAAACTGCGGTGTAAAACTCAGCATAAATTTTATCTGCTTTTTTGGCAAATTTTAAGGTTTTTAGTGTTATATCATTCTCATCATAAAGTCCCAAACCAGCCAAGATTAGCATGTATATCACCATTTTTTAATTAGCAAAAGGATTATATACTAAATAATTCCCTAACCTAACAATCAAAATTTTAATGGTGGGGTAATGGAAAGTTATTATTATGTGTTTTTTATAGTATTATCAATAATCTTCATTGTGCCAAATCTATTAAAGAAATTTAACATCCCTGCCATAACATCCATTATGATTGCAGGGATTATTATAGGACCTTATGGGTTAAATATATTGCAGGTAGATGAGACATTAAAAGTGCTTGCGGATTTTGGGGCAATTATGTTAATGTTTTTAGCTGGTTTAGAAGTAGATAATGAAACTTTAAAGCAAGAGTTTAAAAACTCTCTAATTTTGAGCTTGTTTTCATTGTTGATTCCTGGATTTGGTGGTTATCTAATTGGGCAGTATTTGGGCTTGGGATTTATTGGGAGTTTGTTGTATGCTGTAATCTTTGCATCTCACTCAGTTGCTATTGTATATGCCATATTAGATGAGTTAAAAATGGTTAAAACAAGGTTAGGGACTATAATTTTAAGTGGCACAATTATAGTTGATTTACTTACACTCCTTTTATTGTCAGTTGTTATAAAATTAGGAACTGGTGGGGACGATATTGGAATGTTTTTATTAGAGTCATTAATGTATATAATTATATTGCTGGTATCTATTCCATTTTTATCAAAATACATACTTAAATTATTTGAAAAGCTTCATGCCCAAAGAATACACTACGTTTTGTTTATCATCTTTATTACCATAATAGTTGGGGAAGCTATTGGAATTCATCCAATAGTTGGAGCTTTTATCTGTGGTGTTGCTGTTAGTGAGGCATTAACTAAGAAAGAGCATGATGAACTTTTAAACAAAAATTTAAATGCAATTGGCTATGGTTTCTTTATACCAATATTCTTTTTAGTTTTAGGAATGGAGACAAATATAAGGGTTATATTTGATTTAAGTAATTTAGAACTTTTTTTGATTACATTAATTTCAGCAGTGGCATTGAAATTCATCTCTGGCTCCATGGCTTTAAGAGTTTTAGGTTTTGATAGGATGAAAAATATTATCGGAGGATTATTAACTGTTCCAAAAATTTCAGCTTCGTTGGTAGCGGCATCAATTGGGAGAGAACTTGGTTTAATAGGGAATGAGATATTTGTAACAATTGTAGCCCTCTCTGTAATTACTGCTACAATAACTCCAATAGCAATAAAACACATATTTGTTGCAAAATATGATAAAAAAGTTAATTAATACAATTTTATTTTATATTAGTGCCAAATTTAAACCTCTAAGAGGTTTGATTTAACTTTTTTAAAGACATTAGAAAACTTAGAAGATTTTCATACCGAAACGGTCTGATTTTAACGATAATGCTCTCATTATTGGGAGCATTATCGCCGCACAAGCTTTCCCATTTCCATACCGAAACGGTCTGATTTTAACACGAGTTAATAGATATATTATTCAAGTTACACGATATATTTCCATACCGAAACGGTCTGATTTTAACACGAAGTAAATATAATAGGTTTGTTTGGAGGAATAAAGATAATATTTCCATACCGAAACGGTCTGATTTTAACAAAAAAACGGGTGATAAAAATGGTAAAGTTAGTAGAAATAAATTTCCATACCGAAACGGTCTGATTTTAACAACGAGATTTTAAAAGCGTTGTATTACAAAATAAGAATTTCCATACCGAAACGGTCTGATTTTAACAACGAGATTTTAAAAGCGTTGTATTACAAAATAAGAATTTCCATACCGAAACGGTCTGATTTTAACTGTGTATATGTATATCTTCCAATAGTCTGACGTTTCTTATTTCCATACCGAAACGGTCTGATTTTAACCTTCATTTGGGTCATAATTACTTGGATTTTGAAAAATATTTCCATACCGAAACGGTCTGATTTTAACCCGTATCATTTCTTAACCTATCTAAACAATTTTTACACTCATTTCCATACCGAAACGGTCTGATTTTAACCCTCCCTTGATTGATTATTTACTTTTCCAATTACTATATTTCCATACCGAAACGGTCTGATTTTAACAATTTACATAAAAGCTTTTTTTTCAACTTTTTAAGCTTATATTTCCATACCGAAACGGTCTGATTTTAACAGTATTTTCTGAGATTCTCTTTAGATAAAGATAAACAAGATTTCCATACCGAAACGGTCTGATTTTAACTAGAATACTCCGGTCCTGCAATGTATTGCGATAGTGAAGATGATTTCCATACCGAAACGGTCTGATTTTAACAAAACCGCCACTACTTTTTTCTTAAATAAAAAACTTAAATTTCCATACCGAAACGGTCTGATTTTAACTGAAATTGAAAAACTGTTAAAAGATGACCAGTTATATAAACAGTAATTTCCATACCGAAACGGTCTGATTTTAACTGAAATTGAAAAACTGTTAAAAGATGACCAGTTATATAAACAGTAATTTCCATACCGAAACGGTCTGATTTTAACTATTTTCAGCCACATAGCTACGTGTTTATCAATCCAGTATGAAATTTCCATACCGAAACGGTCTGATTTTAACATTTAAAGTGTTTAGAAAGTTGCCTACTTGGGAAGAATATTTCCATACCGAAACGGTCTGATTTTAACAGGGCAATCATTCGAGATATAACTATTTTATTCACTCCTAATATTTAAGCTTTTCTATACCATTTTTGTCGAAGGGTAGATAACTACCTTTATTTATATACCCTCACTAATATTTAAACTTTTCCCTACAATTATAAAAAGAACTTTAAAACCTCTAATTTTCAAAATAGAAATTAATTGTTGTGGAAATCTCAAACTAAAAATAATTAACTAAAATTCTTTAAAAATCTCATTAATTTAATACATCCAAATAAATAAAATCATTAAAATACCCTACCCTTAGAAATTTGATAAAAAACCTTAAAATTAAAAAATAAAAGATTAAAAATCTTTAAATTTGTAATAAAACCCTTTCCACAAGATTTAATTATAAAGTAACTGAGGTATTAAATTATTCAATAATCTCAATTGCTTTAAATGGACATGCCTTTACACAATTTTTGCATCCAACACATTCCTCTTCTTTAAATATCACGCTATAATCTTCATCCATATATATTGCATTTATTGGGCATTGGGTTATACAACAACCACAATGCACACACTTTTCCAAATCCCTTTTTATAACTTTGGAGATTTCTTCAACTTCACCAAATTTTGATAAATAATTTAAAGCTTTTTCTATTGTTTCTTTGCTACCAAACAATTCCAATATTAAAAATGCCTCTTGTGGCTCTACCTTGGCCTTTAATATGTTTATCTTAACTCCTGTATTTAATATTGTATCGGAGATAACTGGCTTATTTATATGCTTTGAATCTGTCCAGTAGTATATTCTCTTCCTCATTTTTTCCCTCCGAATAATCTTGAAATGTCCTCAGAAGTTACAACTCCAACAACTCTCTTATAATCATCAACCACAGGAATACCAGAAATATTATATTTGCTCATCTTTCTTGCAACATGGTCAGCGGGTTCATCTTCATGTGCAGTTATAACATTTCTTGTCATAATCTCTTCAATGGTCTTCTTGTTTTGTGCAAGAGCTTTGGCTATATCCCACGATGTAATAATCCCAATTAATTTCCCAAATTCATCAACAATTGGAAGATGATTTATATTATGCTTTATCAAAATCTTAGCGGCTTCCATAATTGTAATATTACTTGGGGCGGTTATTGGTGGTTTGCTTAAAATATCCTTAACCAAAGTTATTGGTGACTTCATTGGCTTGTTTTCAGCTCTTCCTAATTTACCAACTCTCTCAGTTAGTAAAAACTTCCCATCCAAAATCCACTGTTTAAGTGTTTCAGCAACCTCCCTCGCCATCTTATAACTTGATACGGAACCAGTTTTTACGGTCTTTTCAACATCCTTCCCATCTATATTTACATTTAATGTTATCTTTCCACTTCTTAACACTTTATAGTTTGTCTTAGCAATTAATGGCTTATCCCTTCTTGGAGTTCCATAATCATAAATTGGCACTTCTATATCTTCATCTTTTATAGCACATCTCTCAGCTATCTTTTCATTTAAAATAGGAATTGGAATTCCCAAACCAATGTATAAAGTGCTTCCATATCTTGGCATTGTAGCGGCTCTTATAAATCTTGCATCCATTTGCTTTAAGTCCCCTTTAACCATCAATGTTCCAAATGGTGGGTTATGCTGTGTTCCTTCCCCTATGATATAACCAATCCCTCCCCCTAAGAAAATCTTTGTTCCAATGCCTATTGTATTAAAGGATTTTGTTTCTGGGTTGTAATCATTTTGTAATGGATTTAGTTGTCCAGCTCCTGAGTAATGCACATTGTTATATTCTGGAAGCAAAATACCCATGTATGTGTATATCTTTTCATCCCTACTGTTTGTTGCCGCTGGATAGGTCTGATAACAATTCCTTGGATTAACCATAATTGCCTGATTAACATCATCCAATGTTATTTTTACATTAACATCTTTTCTTGGATAGCAGTCAGTTGTATATCCCTCAGCATAAAGCTCAACTTCCTTTCCTCTAACTAAATCCTCTATAACATGAGCTCCTCCGTAATCTATATCTATGTCAGGGTCTTCGTTTGGTTGTGCCGCCCCTATATAGGCATCAACAGCCGCTAATCCACCATATGCCTCAACATTGTTTAAATATATTTTTAGCATCTTTATTGGCGGGTCTGAATGTCCAAAGTTTATAAATACTCCAGATGAACACATGGCTCCAAATGTCCCAGTTGTAACAACATCAACATAATCAGCCGCTTTTTTAACTCCTTCCTCTTCAACGATTTTTATCATCTCTTCTGCTGTTACAACTACTGCCTCTCCTTTTTTTATTTTTTCATTAATTTCTTTGATTGTTTTCATAATCATAACCTCTTATAAATTTTTAGCTTAATCCCTAAAATATATAAAAAGAGCTATAAAAATTTTAAACTTTTAAAGTATTTAATTATATAATATAAAGTTAAAATTGCCAAATAAATAATAAAAAAAGAAATTATCCTATCTTAAATATCTTTATACATTAACTGCCTCAATATTTGCCCCAATGGGCCTCCAATTCTTAGCATTTTACCCTTTCTTAACTTATCTATGGCATTTTTTGTTGTTTCATAGTATCTCAAAACCTCCCTAACCTCATTTTCTGTTGTTCCAGAACCCCTTGCAATCCTCCTAATCCTCGATGCCTTAATAATCTTAGGATTTTCTCTCTCTTCCTTAGTCATTGAGCTTATAATTACCTTATATTTCTTTATCTTTGCCTCAGTTAAATGGGAAAGTTCTTTGGGCATTCCCCCACCAAATCCAGGAATCATACTCAGAATTTTTTTCATTGAACCCATGTTTTCAATTGCCTCTAATTGGGTCATCAACTCATTTAGAGTAAATTTTCCTTTCATTATAGCATCTATACTCTCTTCCGTCTTTTCATCAACCATATCCTCAGCTTTTTCTAATAAACTCTCTAAATCTCCCATTCCCAACAATCTTGAAATGAACTTTTTAGGGTCGAATGGCTCTAAATCATCAATTCCTTCCCCAATTCCAATAAACTTTATAGGAGCTTTTGTCTCGGCAACTGCACTTAACGCTCCTCCTCCTTTAGCGGAACCATCTAACTTGGTTACTATTATACTTCCAATCTCTCCAACTGCCTCTTTAAATGCTTTGGCTTGAATTCCTGCCTGTTGTCCAATAGTCCCATCTATAACTAAAATAATCTCATCAGGATTTGTTATTTCTTTAATTTGCTTCATCTCTTCCAATAAGCCTTTTTCCTCTTTATGTCTTCCAGCAGTGTCTATAATTAAAACATCTGCCTTCTTAAATTTCTCCATTCCCTCTTTAACAATATCTACTGGTGATTTTGTTCTTGTCTCATCTCCATATATTGGCACGTGGATTTTTTCAGCTAACTGCTTTAACTGCTCATAAGCCGCTGGTCTATATGTATCAGCGGCAATTAAAGCTGGTCTTAATCCCCTTTTTTGTATATATCTGGCTAACTTTGCCGCTGTTGTTGTCTTTCCAGAACCTTGAATTCCAACTAATAATATAACATTTTGTTTTTTTGGATTTAACTCCAATTTTTTTGCCTCTTCTCCCAACAACTTAACCAATTCCTCATAAACAATTTTTATTATATGCTCTTTCTTAGATAAACCCTTTGGTGTCTTTTCCTCCAAAGCTCTCCTCTCTATCTCTTTACTCATCTTTAAAACTAATTTTACATTAACATCTGCCTGTATTAAAGCCCTTTGGATATCTTTAATAACTTCCTTTATTAATTTTTTATCAACAAATGTGGCAATTTTTAGTTTATTTAATGCCTTGTTTAAGTTTTCTCCTAATTTATCGAGCATCAATATCACCATTATTATTTCTCCATCTTTTAAATAAATTATTTTCTATTCCTAAAATATCCAAAACCCTCCCAACAACAAAATCTACTATCTCATCAACAGTTTTTGGTTTATTATAGAAAGCAGGAATTGGGGGCATTATTATAGCTCCCAAGTTAGAAAGTTTTAGCATATTCTCCAAGTGTATGCTGTTTAATGGCATCTCCCTTGGCATGATTATTAATTTCCTTCTCTCTTTTAAGGCAATATCGCAAACTCTAACTATTAAATTTGCTGAGTATCCATTGGCGATAGCTGAGAGTGTTTTCATTGAACAAGGCACAACTATAACGGCATCAAATTTGTTTGAACCAGAGGCAATTGGGCTAAAAAAATCATCGTTATCATAATACTCTGATGCTAACTTTTTTAATTCTTCCCAATCAATGTTTAGCTCCTCTTTAATGATTTTCTTAGCTGAGTTAGAAATAATTAAACTAACATTAATGTTTTTATCTTTTAAAACTTCCAATAATCTTTTTGCGTAGATAACCCCACTCGCCCCAGTTATGCAAACTATAAGTTTCATAAATTCACCACTAAAATTGTTGGACATATTTTATGTTTTAAAAATAGTGTTATTTAAAAATAGTCAATCTAAACATCCAAATATATAAATATAATATCTAAAATAAAAAATGATTCCAAAGAAACTATACTTTTAGAAAAAGTTCCATCAAAAAATTTTAAACCTCCGGGAATAAAATGGTGCCGAGGGAGGGATTCGAACCCTCGACCTCCCGGTTTCCCAGGACCCAGCCGTTGGGCTGGGATATCCGTATGAGCCGGGCGCTATAACCAGCTAAGCCACCTCGGCACGCAATACCTTAATATTAAAAACTTATATATATACTTTTCGGCGTAAGTTTTATATATGGGCTTTATGCATTTTATTATGCAAAATTGTATTTTGAGCCATTCATGGCTCATTGTTCAATAGAAATATTATTTCTGCGTAAAGCCCGAAATAGAGAGGGTTTATAAATAAAATTTGCCTTTAAGGGCGGGGGTCGCCAAGCCTGGCCAAAGGCGCCAGATTGAGGGTCTGGTCCCGTAGGGGTTCGCGGGTTCAAATCCCGTCCCCCGCACCAGATATTTGATAGCTAATTAGAAGAGGCATTGCCGAGCGTTAGCGAGGCAATGCATCCTTTGGAGGTATAGCAATAGGGCGAAGCCCTATGCTTTAAATCTCAGACCTTGCACCAGATATTTTGAGCTTTTTTTAATTTTTAATTATTATAGCAATAACTAACTACAAAAAAAATTAACTGCAAAATTTTTCTTTTATAATTGGCAAACAAATTAAACAGTAAGAGTGTTTAAATTGTTCCTAATTTTTCTAATTAATGTGAATATTTAAATATTGCGTGGAACTATGACATACTTAGATTTATCACAATATAGGATGATAACGGATGTTAAAAATAAAGACAACACACTAATTTTAGAAATAAACAAAATCTATGAGGTTGAGGTTGAAATTCCTTATGAAGAGGTTGAAATTGACGGCTCAATATTACTGATTAATGCCCATCCAAAAAGAGCTGAAAATATAAAGGTTGGGATTTTAAATCTAATATCTTACAGCATAGCCAACAATTTAAAGAGTAAGATAACAAAAAGAAGGGTTATCTATATAAATGAACCAATTCCTTTGATTGGGCATACTGCCTTTGGTTTAATTGAGAGAGGTAGGAACATTATACAAGTTAGAGGGCATTGTGGCTGTAATTTAAATTGTATTTTTTGCTCGGTAGATGAAGGCGAGTTCTCAAAAACAAGAAAAAATGATTACTATGTTGATTTAGATTATTTAATTGAGAATTATAAAAAAATAGTTGATTTTAAAGGAAATAAATTTATTGAGGCACATTTAGACGGGCAAGGAGAGCCATCTCTTTATTATCCGTTGGTTGATTTAGTTCAAGAGTTAGCTGAGATAAATAAAAAAGGTAAAGGCATTGTCTCCATGCAAACAAATGGAACTGTCTTAGATTATAAATTAATTGATGAGTTGGAGGAGGCGGGATTACATAGGATAAACCTCTCTATCAATGCCTTAGATGAAAAGATGGCTAAAATGCTCTCAGGTAGGAAAGATTACAAGATTGAGAAGATTTTGGATATTGCTGAATATATAAAAAACTCTAAGATTCATCTACTTATAGCCCCTCTTTTATTGCCAAATATAAATGATGAGGAATTTAAGAGGGTTATTGATTATGCTATTGATTTAGATTTGAAGGTTAAGCAAAATATCATTAATCCTTTAACTGGAAAAAGAGACCCTATTTTAGGATGCCAATTGTGTAGGGTTTATCAATTGGGTAGAAGACCTAAAAAAATGAAGATTTGGGATTTTAATAAGTTTTATGATTTGTTGAGGAGATATGAGTTTGAATATAAAAAGAAGGGCATAGATGTTAAGCTTATAACATCCCCAAAGGATTTTGGAACGCATAAGAGGAAGAGGTTGCCATATCCTTTTAAAGTTGGGGAGATAACAAAAGTAAAAGTAGTTTTAGATGGTAGAGTTAAAGGAGAAGTTTTGGGAGTTGGTAGGGATAGAGTTATTCAGATAATTAACTGCAATAATGAACAAAATTTAATGGGAAAGGTTGTTAAAGTGAGAATTTTAAGGAATAAGGATAATATAATAGTCGGAGAGTTAATTTAAAAGTGTGGTGATAAATTGAATTTAGTGGATTTATACGTAAAAAAATTTAGGGATTTGATTGAGATTGAGAGAAAATGTGAGATGGATTTTCACAAAAATGAGATAATTAGGTTGGGAAAAAAGAGGGAAAATGTTGGAAGGGCAATTTTAAATTTAAAGGGAAAGTTCTTGGGAGAGAGCTTAGGATGCACGATTGTAAGATTTGGGAGAAAGAAGCCATTTAAAACGGAAATTTCACCGGGAGATGTTGTTTTAATCAGCAAAGAAAACCCATTACAGAGTGATTTATATGCAAATGTCATTTATGTAGGAAAGAACTTTATAGATGTTGCCTTTGATGTTGATGTTCCAAAATGGGTTTATAAGGAGAGAGTGAGGGTTGATTTGTATGTTAATGACATAACATTTAAAAGAATGAAAGAGGCGTTAAAGGAATTTGCAAGAAAAAGGGATAAATTAGCTTACATAATATTGGGCATTGAACATCCAGAAAAGCCGTTGAGGGAAGATATTGAATTAGAGTTTTATGATAAACATTTGAATGAATCCCAAAAATTGGCTGTTAAAAAGGCAGTTTTAAGTAAAGATTTATATCTCATCCATGGTCCTCCGGGAACTGGAAAAACGAGGACTTTGACTGAGGTTATTGTTCAGGAGGTTAGATTTAACAAGCATAAGGTTTTAGCAACTGCTGACTCAAACATAGCGGCTGATAACATATTAGAGTATCTAATTAAAAAATATCCTGATTTAAAGGTTGTTAGGGTTGGACATCCAACAAGGATTTCAAAGGATTTAATACAGCATTCTCTACCATATTTAATTGAAAACCATGAGAAGTATCAAGAAATTTTATCCCTAAAAGAAAAAATTAAAGAGATTAAGGAGCAGAGGGATAAATTTTTAAAGCCATCCCCAAGATGGAGGAGGGGAATGAGTGACGAGCAAATTCTAAAAGTGGCTAAGAAAAAGAAGGATTATAGGGGAGTTCCAAAGGAAAAAATCATAAGCATGGCAGAGTGGATTATAAGAAATAGGAGGATTAGTAAAATTATAAAAAATTTGGATGAGATAGTTGAAAAAATTACCAATGAAATTTTAGCAGAGGCGGATGTTATTGTATCAACGAACTCAATGGCTGGCTCAGAGATTTTAAAGGGCTGGGAATTTGATGTGGTTGTTATAGATGAAGGAAGTCAAGCGATGGAACCATCCTGCTTAATCCCAATTGTTAAAGGAAAAAAGTTAATTATGGCAGGAGACCATAAGCAACTACCTCCAACAGTATTGAGTGAAAATGAAGAGTTAAAAAAGACATTGTTTGAGAGGTTAATTAAAAAATACCCTGAGTTCTCTTCAATCTTGGAAATTCAATATAGGATGAATGAAAAAATTATGGAATTCCCAAATAGGATGTTTTATGATAACAAGTTGAAGGCAGATGAGAGCGTTAAAAATATAACCTTGTTGGATTTAGTTAAAGAGGAGGAGATTGATGAGATTGATAGAGATATTATAAATGAAATTCCAGTCCAGTTTATAAATGTTGATGGAGTTGAGAGGAGAGATAAGGAATCTCCATCTTATTATAATATAGAGGAGGCAGAGAAGGTTTTAGATGTTGTTAAAAAACTTGTAAAGTATAAGATACCAACGAACGTTATAACTCCTTATGATGCCCAAGTTAGATATTTGAGGAGGTTGTTTGAAGAGCATAATATAGATGTGGAGGTTAATACTGTTGATGGGTTCCAAGGTAGGGAGAACGAGGCAATAGTAATTTCATTTGTTAGAACAAAAAACTTTGGATTTTTAAAAGATTTGAGAAGGTTGAATGTTGCAATAACAAGGGCTAAAAGGAAGCTTATACTGATAGGCAATAAAAACTTATTGGAGCAGGATAAGGTCTATAATGAGATGATACAGTGGGCTAAATCAGTTGAAGAGAGTTATAAAAGCAATAAAAAAGATAGTAAAATTGATGATGATAAACAAAAATGTGAGAGTAAAAAATGTGAGAGTAGAAGAGATAATGAAAATAATAATAACATTGATAATGGAACTAACAAAAGAAATGAAGAAACTACTCAAAATAACGATAAAAAAGATATAAGTAAAGATTTAGCTAAAATAAAGAATTAATACATTCTAAATGCTACCTCAACATGGATTGTTTCAACATTAACACATTTAGCAAAGCCCAACATCTCAAATTGAACCCTCCCAGCTATTACTTCCTTTTCTTCAAATCCATTTATTAGTTGAGGAGATAATTTAACATTTAAAACTCTTCCTAAAACCCCCTCAGTTCCATTTCTTAAATCCTCCCTAAGTGTTGATGTTATAAAAACTAAATCCCCCTCTTTTAGATTTTTAACCGTCTCTAAGTTCAATGCATTGATTATAGTAAATGTTTTGACATGATTTTCTATGAAATCATTTATTGCCTTCTCGTTAATTCCAAACAATCCATAAACTCTCATAATACCACCAAAATTTGAAAGTTTTAACAGTATCGAATTATAATTAAGAGGCATTTACTTCCGTTAGGATGTAAATACATATTTTGGTCAAGATTTTACTAAAAGGTTGAGCGTAATGCATCCCAATAGGCGAAGCCCCATGGGTTAAATATACATTGGATATTCCTTTCTACTCTTTGACATCATTTTTAAATGCTGTTCTGCTAATTCTTTAAGTTTATTTTCAATGGCTTCTGCCTCTTTAAGTAAATTTTCAATATTTACATTCAAATTGAACATCTTATTTAAAACCTCTAATAGGTTAGCCCCTCCTCTTGGGTCTGGTCTAATTCCAACGGTTTCAGCCAACAAGCCAATGGCATCAAGCCCATTATCTTGGCATTTTATTAATAAATTCCCTCCCATGCCCCCAACAACTCCAAAATTAAATATTTCAACATAATTTTTTAAATTATCTATTAAATCTTCCTTATTGGCTATACCAAATACTTTTTCTGATTTTCCAGCCATAACCCCTCCAAGGGAGATGAACAGTTTGGGGTTTTTATTTGAAAATGTTTTAACTATAATTTCAGCTAATTCATTTATTTTAATTGGTGGAATTATTACATCTGAAAATAAAATAACTATATCCTCATTTGCATAAGCCCTAACTGGTGGATAGGGAATTCCTTTTTCTATTGTCGTAAGTGGAGGAATCCCTTCAATTTCAAAGTATCCATAATATTTCAATTTTAATTCCTTTATTATTTGAAATCCAGCAATACTACCAACCAATCCAGTTCCAGGAAACGCTTCAATAACTATGGGATTTTCAAAGTTTATTTTTGTCTTTTCTACGAACTTCATACTCCTCACCAAAAACCCGGCTAAACTAATTTTAAATTTTAATTTTAATAAATTTAATAGATAAATTTTATTGAATCATTTATATAATCTTAATTGTCACCGTAAAACCTCATGGTGAAAATTATGAAAATTTTAATAATAACTGGAAAATTAGCTGAAAAGAAAGTTAAAAAAGCCGTGGAAAAATACAATTTTGTTGATGTGCATGTAGCAAACATATCAGTGGCGGCTTTTTTAACACCAAATTTAATAATTAGAGAGATTAGAAAATTAGAGGAAAAACTTGGAAAAAAATTAAAGGACATTTACGATTTTGTTTTGGTGACTGGATTGATAAGACATGATTTAAAGAAAGTTGAAGAGGAAACAGGAATAAAATGCTTCAAATCTACAAGAGAGGCATCAGATATTCCAATATTAATTGAAAATTTGGACAAAATAAAATTATCAACCAAAGAGTATGCTGATTTGCAACTATTGGAGATTATTAAAAAGAAATGTGAGGAGGAGATTAAAAAAGCAGAGGAGCAGGAGTTGGGAGAGGGAGATATAAAAATAGGCAAGTTAAAGGTTGGGGATAGGTTTCCAATGAGGGTTTTAGGGGAGATAGTTCATACTCCATGGCTAAAAGAAAAGGAGTTGGAGGAAAAAATAATATACTACTTAGAGAGCGGGGCTGATATGATTGATTTGGGAATGGTTAGTAATGAAAATAATGCAGACAAAATTAAAGAGATGTTAAAAATAGCGAGGGATTTAACTGACAATCCAATCAGCGTAGATACTTTAAACACAAAAGAGTTGATTACGGCGATAAATTTAGGGGCGGATATGATTTTAAGCGTTGATGCTGGAAATATGGATGAGTTAATACCTTATTTAAAAGATTCTGACACAGCGGTTGTTGTTTTGCCAACGAACTATAAAACAAACTATGTTCCAGAAACAATTGAAGGAAAAATAAAGTCATTGGAGGAAAATATAAAAAAATTGATTGATGCTGGAATTGAAAAAATAGTTGCTGACCCAATTTTGGAGCCAATAAATAATGCTGGATGTAATTTTATAGAGAGTGTTATTGCATGTAGGGAATTTAAAAAAAAGAATAAAATTCCATTATTTTTTGGTGTTGGAAATGTTACAGAGCTTTTTGATGCTGACAGTAATGGAGTTAATGCCCTATTAACTGCCATTGCGTCTGAAATCAACGCCAATATATTATTTACGCCAGAAGCAAGTGCAAAATGCAAATTTTCAATAAAAGAGTTAAAAATTGCCTCAAAGATGATGTTTTTAGCTAAAAAAAGGAATTCTTTACCAAAAGATGTGGGATTTAACTTAATAAATTATAAGGATAAGAGATTTGAAGAGGAAATAACATTCAACAATTATAAAGTTCCAGTTATTAAAGCTAAGGAGAATGAAAGGCAAATATTGGATGAGGGTAGTTTTAAAATAGAGATTGATAGAAAAAATAAAGAGATTGTAGTTATATACTTCAATAAGAGGAGAGAACCAACTTTAATTATTAGGGGGAAAAAACCAAAAGAAATTTATGAGACCGCGATAAGATTAAATTTAATAAAAAAGTTAGACCACTCAGCTTATTTTGGTAGGGAGTTGGCTAAGGCAGAGATTGCTTTAAGAATAGGAAAAAAATACAGCCAAGATTTTGATTTATTTTATAATGAGTTTTGGTGGGAATAATGAGAAAAACTAAAATTTTAGTTACATTAGGTCCCTCATTAGAGGATAAATTAGATAAAGCAATAAATTTAATAGATGGAGTTAGGTTTAACATGTCACACGCTACAACAGATTATTGCAAGAGATTTTTAAATATTTTGGAAAAAAATAACATTGCCAAAGTTATGGATTTGAAGGGAATAAAAATAAGGATTAAAGAGGTTAAATTAAAAAATAAAATATTGAAGGTGGGGGACAAGGTTGTTATTGGAGAGGATATAAAGTTTAATTATAACATAGGCACAATTGAAGAGGGGCATTTTATTTTAATCAATGATGGAAAGATTAAGCTGAGGGTTGTAAAAAATAAGGGAGACAAGATTATAGCCGTTGTAGAGGTTGGTGGAGAAGTTAAAGAGGGGATGGGAGTTAATCTCCCAGATACAAAGATAGAACTTCCAATAATTGATGAAACTGACTTAAAAAATATAAAATTTGCTGTAAATAATGATTTTGAATATATTGCCCTATCTTTTGTTAGGAATAAAGAGGATGTTAAAGAGTTGAAGGACATTATAAATGAATATAATGGAGATTGTGAAGTTATATCAAAAATAGAGACAAAAGAAGGATTAAAAAATATAAAAGAGATAGCAAGAGAAAGTGATGGGGTGATGGTGGCGAGGGGAGATTTGGGTGTTGAGATTCCAATTGAAAACATTCCAATTGAACAAAAGAATATATTGAGAACAGCCAATAAATATGGAATTTTGTCAATAACAGCCACGCAAATATTGGACTCTATGGTAAATAATCCATATCCAACGAGGGCTGAGATTACCGATATAGCCAATGCCATATACGATGGAACTGACTGTTTAATGCTCTCCAACGAAACAACTATTGGAAAATATCCAATAGAGGCAATAAAAGTTTTAAATAAAGTTGCAGAGGTAGCAGATAAACATTATGAGGAGTTTGGAGACAAAGTTTGTTTAGGAGTTAAGAGTATTGATGAGGGTTTAGTTTATGCCGTTTATGAGTTATATAAAAAATTAAATGTCAAGTTGGTTATAACTCCAACCTACTCTGGAAGAACTGCAAAATTGATATCAAAATTAAGAATAGGTAGTAAAATAATTGCTCCAACACCAAATATAAAAACTTTAAAAAGGTTGAGGTTGGTCTGGGGAGTTGAAAGCTGTTTAATGAAGGAGTTTAATGATGTGGAGAGTATAATTAACACATCTAAAAGTATAGCTAAAAAAGAAATTGGAAAGGGGATTTATTTAATAACATTAGGTCATCCAATAGGTCAAAAGAAAACAAACACTATAAAAGTTGAGAGCATTTAATTTTTTTAATTTTTGATATTATTTGCGATAAAATCTTTAAAAACTTATAGAAGGTCTAAAATTAAATTTAACATCTCCTTACTATTTGCTACAACAATCTTTAACCTGTCTGTTGCATTCAGCTCAAATTTCAGCTCTTCTCCATTATTGTCTGTTATTAAAGCCCCTGCCTCCCTGCAAATGATATAGGAGGAAGAGATATCAACAGCCCTAACTTTTGGTCTCACATCAAAAACAGCATCTAAAACCCCCTTAGCTACATAACACATCTCTAAACCAAAAGCTCCAAATATCCTCACTCTTTTAACCCTATTCCTCAATTTTTCCAAATCTATTTTTTTATCTGGATAATAGCTTATAGTTATATCTTTTGGATTAAAATCCTTAACTTTAATCTTTTTTCCATTTAAATAAGCCCCTCTCCCAGAGTATGCTTCAAAAAACCTTTTAGTTAAAAATTCATAGGTTAATCCATAATGTGGCTTGTTATTTTTAAATACTCCAAAGCAAAATGCAAAAAATGGAATCCCATTTATAAAATTAAATGAACCATCAACAGGGTCTATAACAACAGTCCATTCACTACCATTATCAATAATTCCCAACTCCTCACTCACAATATTAACATTAAATAGCTTTAAATGTTTTAAAGCAATATCTTCGCTTATTTTGTCAAAAATTTCTGTTTCATCACCACTTGGTGATTTTCCAACAACATAAGATTTATCCTTTCTTCCAAAATATGGTAAAATTTCTTTTTCAATCTCTCTTGCAATCTTTTTCCCAATCTCATCCCATTTCATTTTCTCATCTCATAAAATTTTCTTCCTCCTTACAATCTCCTCCCTAACCTTTAAATAAGTTATTGGAATCCAAAACATTAAAGACAAAATATTAAATACTATTATGGGGTAATCATTCTTTAATATCCCATATATTAGCCAGAGTGTTAGTCCAGTTGTGAATGTTATAACAAAAGCTAATGATATGTTGCTCATATCCTTCTCTTTCAATGACTTTATTAATTGAGGGAGAGATGCAAACGTTGTTAAAGTTCCAGCAATGTAGCCAATAATAGTTATATCAAAATCCATTATTAATCACCCAAATATAGATTTTACTAAGAGACGTTGATTAGCTTTTAGCTAATCAACGCATCCTGGGTATCCCAATAGGGCGAAGCCCTATGGCAATATAGCCAATAATAGTTATATCAAAATCCATATTAATCACCACAAATCTTTGTAAATTTTAAAGGATTTTTGTTAAAATTTGCTAAACTTATGGATTAGGTGAGATAGATGGAAATATCAAAATTACTAAAAGATAAAAGAATACTACTATTAATATTATTCGTTACTTTATCTGTGCTTTTAATCGTATTTAAAGGGCTTGATTATGGGATTGATTTAAGTGGAGGGACAGTTATTGTCTTAAAAGCAGAGCGACCAATGACTGATGAGGAGATACAATTAACTGTTGATATTATTGAAAAGAGGTTAAATGCAAATGGTTTAAGCGATATAACCGTTTATCCAAGAGGAAATGATGAAATTGTTGTTATGATTCCTAAGAGTTGCGACGTTGATAGAATAAAAAAAGTTCTAATGGAACAGGGGGTCTTTGAAGCAAAAATTGATAATATAACCGCTTATACTGGAAAAGATGTTAAATCTGTTGAACCCCCAACAAAGATTCCACAAGGAGATAACTGGGCTTATGGTGTTCCTTTTGAATTAACATTAGAAGGAGCTAAGAAATTTGCCGAAGTTGCTAAGGGAAAGGCATATCATAAAGTTGAGTTGTATATGGATGGAAAGCTAATCTCAGCTCCTGTCTTATCCCCTGACTTAGCAGATGGAAGACCTCATCCAAAACAGGTTATTACCGTTGGTGGCTACCCTCCAACAAAAGAGGAAATTGATGAGGCAATGGCTATTTATTCAGCTCTAAAATCCGGAGCTTTACCTGTAAAACTGAATATCGAATATATCTCAACTGTATCCCCAGAATTTGGTAAGGAATTCTTAAAAGGAACTGCCATTGCTTTATTATTGGCATTTGTTGCTGTTGGAATAATTGTCAGTGTAAGATACAAACAGCCAAAGATAGCACTACCAATTTTAATAACCTGCTTATCAGAAATTATCATTATATTGGGCTTCGCATCTTTAATAAGTTGGAAATTGGATTTACCTTCAATAGCTGGGATTATTGCCGCAGTTGGGACGGGAGTGGATAACCAAATAGTTATAACTGATGAAGCTTTAAAGAAAGGAGCTGGAAAAATAAGAGCAAGTATTAAAAGAGCTTTCTTTATAATATTTGCCTCAGCATCAACATCTATTGCCGCTATGTTGCCTTTATTTGTGCTTGGGGTTGGAATGTTAAAAGGATTTGCAATAACTACAATAGCAGGGGTTTTAATAGGAATATTTATAACAAGACCTGCGTATGCAAGAATCATTGAGAATATGTTTAAAAAGTTTTAAAATTCACTTTTTCTTTTTTTAAGTAATTTTTTAAACAAATCATAAAAAAGCATATTATAAGATAACAACTTTTATTTCCATACCGAAACGGTCTGAATTCCATAGGGGGAGACCCCCTATTGGTATACCCCACATCCATTAAGTTGGGGCTTTCATCCCCAATTAATGTCTAAGTTTTAACCTCCGAGAGGTCTGATTTTAACATTAAAGAAAGATGCTCACCAGGCAGTATTGGAAGCTAATTTCCATACCGAAACGGTCTGATTTTAACTCCATTCAAAACCTCATATTCTTCCTTAGTATTTTGTGATTTCCATACCGAAACGGTCTGATTTTAACTTTCTTGATTATTTCTTATTAAATAATCAATATTTATATTTCCATACCGAAACGGTCTGATTTTAACCAATTAACGCAAGATTTAAAGTATTCTGCCACAAACTAATTTCCATACCGAAACGGTCTGATTTTAACAAAGATAATAATACTGTAACTATCATTGTATAAACCTTCCAGTAATTTCCATACCGAAACGGTCTGATTTTAACTCTTCAATAGTTGCATATTGTTCTAAAACTTCTGAAATTTTATTTCCATACCGAAACGGTCTGATTTTAACAAATTTTATGATTAAATTTCCTATCCATTTTGAAAATTATTTCCATACCGAAACGGTCTGATTTTAACTCGAGGCTAATGTATTGCTTTGATTGTGGATTCTATGCCGATATTTCCATACCGAAACGGTCTGATTTTAACGAAATGTGTAAAAATAAATTAGCTAAGATTTTACAAAAATTTCCATACCGAAACGGTCTGATTTTAACGGTTTTATGGAGTTGGTTGATTTTGCATTATCAAGTAATTTCCATACCGAAACGGTCTGATTTTAACATCCCAAACTTGACATCCACAAATTTCTTCTAATGTATTTCCATACCGAAACGGTCTGATTTTAACGAATGGAATATCGAGCATAGTTTTTATGTAATTATAAAATTTCCATACCGAAACGGTCTGATTTTAACCTAATTCTGTTATGTATTGGTCTTTTAGTTCGGTGAGTATTTCCATACCGAAACGGTCTGATTTTAACATCTGGAGGCAATTGTATCAAATTCCAAAAATTAGAGTATTTCCATACCGAAACGGTCTGATTTTAACACTCAAAATAGTTTGTGATTAAAAAAGATATTATTTTATAAATTTCCATACCGAAACTGTCTGATTTTAACTCCTTATAAGCATCTAAAACTAATTTTTTATGTTCCAAATTTCCATACCGAAACGGTCTGATTTTAACTAATGATGCAAAAGAACTATACAATCAACTAATAAAAACCAATTTCCATACCGAAACGGTCTGATTTTAACACGATAAAAAATAACTTAAAGAAGATAAAAAAATAAAGATTTCCATACCGAAACGGTCTGATTTTAACTTATTAGTCAATTATCCTAACTTAAAAACCACGTAATTTCCATACCGAAACGGTCTGATTTTAACAGGCATTTGACTCAAAGCATCATTCATAAAATCCTTCATATCATTATTTCCATACCGAAACGGTCTGATTTTAACTGCCACTCGTTTTTAGTAATTAGTTTTGTTTGTATAATTTCCATACCGAAACGGTCTGATTTTAACAGGGTAATTATTCGAGATATTGTTATTTTATTCACTTCTAATATTTAAGCTTTTCTATACCATTTCTGTCGAAGGGTAGATAACTACCTTTATTTATATACCCTCACAAATATTTAAACTTTTCTCTACAATTACAAAAAGAACTTTAAAACCTCTAATTTTCAAAATAAAAATTAATTGTTGTGGAAATTATCAACTGAAAGCATTTAATTAAAATCTTTTAAAAATCCCAATAATTTAACGCATCTAAATAAATAAAATCATTAAAATACTCTACCCTTAGAAATTTGATAAAAAAGCTTAAAAAGAAGTATATCGAATTTTAAAATGGTTTTTCTAATTTTAAATTATATCTAACGAGATAAAGTTCTAACTCTAAAAGTTGATAATAAAATCTAAGTTTAAAACTATATATTTTTTAAAGTTGCTATAATGTTATGGTGATTATATGAAAGTTGCCGTTTTATATTCTGGGGGTAAGGATTCAAATTATGCATTATACTGGGCGTTAAAAGAAGGTTTTGATGTAAAATACCTTGTAAATGTTGAAAGTGAAAATAAAGAAAGTTATATGTTTCACATTCCAAATGTGCATTTAACTGAACTTTGCTCTAAGGCAGTGGATATCCCATTAATAAAAATATACACCAAAGGGGAGAAAGAGAAGGAAGTGGAGGACTTAAAAAAAGGAATTGAAAAGTTGGATGTTGAGGGAATTGTTTCGGGAGCTATTGCGAGCGTTTATCAAAAATCAAGGATTGAAAGAATATGTAAAGAGCTTGGATTAAAATCTTTCTCTCCATTGTGGCATAAAGATGCTGAATGGGTTTTAAGAACTGCAAGTTCTCTTTTTGACGTGAGAATTGTAGGAGTTTATGCCTATGGCTTAGGAAAAGAGTGGTTGGGAAAAAGAATAACAAAAGATAATATAGATAAATTATTAAATATTTGTGAAAAGTATGGTATAAATAAGGCGTTTGAAGGAGGGGAGGCGGAAACATTCGTTTTTGACTCCCCGGTGTTTAAAAAGAGGATAGAAGTTGTTGAGGCAGAGGTTGAATGGCATGAGATATGGGGAGTTTATAATATAAAAAAGGCAAAATTAGTTGATAAGGAATGATATTATGATTAGGATAGGAACAAGAGGGAGTAAATTAGCGTTGTATCAAGCAAATAAAGTAGCTGAGATGTTAAAAAATCTTGGTTATGATGTTGAGATAAAAATAATTAAAACTACTGGGGATAGAGTTTTAAATAAAAAGCTTTCAGATATTGGCATTGGTGTATTTACAAAAGAATTGGATTTGGCTATGCTAAATAACGAGATTGATATAGCGGTTCATAGTTTAAAGGATATTCCAACTATTTGGAATGAAAACTTAATGGTTGGTGCTGTTTTGGAAAGGGATAGTTATTATGATTTATTAATTTGGAATAAAGGTAAAGATATTGATTTTGATGAAGATAGTGAGGTAGTTATAGGCACTTCAAGTTTAAGAAGAAGGGCTTTTTTAAAGTTTATCTACCCAAATGCAAAATTTGAACTATTGAGGGGGAATGTAGATACAAGGTTAAGAAAGTTGAGGGAAGGTTTTTATGATGCCATTGTTTTATCTGAGGCGGGAATAATAAGGTTGGGGATTAATTTAGATGATTATTTTAGATATAAGAGGTTAAATATCCTTCCAGCGCCTGCTCAGGGAATTATAGCAGTTGCTTGTAGAAGGGATGATAAAAAAATGAAGGAAATATTAAAAAATATTAATCATAAAAAGACATACTTAGAGAGTTTATGTGAGAGGACTGCATTAAATGAGTTTGGAGGAGGTTGTAGCGTTCCATTTGGAGCTTTGGCATTTTATGATGGAAAAAATGAGTTATTAAAATTAAAAGCAGGGGTTGTTATAAATGATGAGTTAAAAGAGGCATCTGGGGAAATAGAGTGTGGGATTGATGAGATTGATAAGGCAGTTGAATTGGGGAAGAAAATTGGGTTAAAATTAAAAAATTAAACTTTATCTTTTAATTTCTCCATGAAAATCTTTAATCTCTCTAATGTTCCATTTGATAATACGTGTTCTAATCTACAAGCTTCCTCAGAGGCAGTTTTTTCATCCAATTCCAAACATTCAACTAAAAACATTTTAATTGTTTTATGCTTATCCCAAACTTTTTTAGCTTTTTCTTCTCCTTTCTCAGTTAAAGTTATTCCAACATATGGCTCATAATTAACATATCCCAACTCTTGGAGTTTTTTTGCCATGTTTGTTACTGCTGATGGTTTTATATCTAATAATTTAGCCAATTCTGTTGTTTTTATTGGTCTATTATTTTTTTTAGTAAATAAATAAATTTTTTCTAAGTAATCTTCAATGCTCTTAGACATAATGTCACCGAAAAGTTTTTATACTCCTATATGTATTATCTTATTTTAACTGAGGTTAAAATTTTTAACTATAATTAAATCATCATTTAATCATATATAAATATTGTGGTGGTTATGTATCCATTAGCATTTGCAAAGGAAGGAGAGGAAGTTATTGTTAAAGAGATTAATGCTGGCTATGGAGCTATGCAGAGATTAACAAGTATGGGAATAAATATTGGAAGTAAAATAAAAGTTGTAAGAAATCAGAATGGTCCTGTTATAGTATCAGCAAGAGGTAGTAATATAGCAATAGGCAGGGGTTTGGCAATGAAGATAATTGTTGAGAGGGAGAATAATGAGCGATAGATATGAAATTGCCTTAATTGGCAATCCAAATGTTGGTAAATCTACCTTATTTAATACTCTAACCGGAGAAAATGTTTATATTGGTAATTGGCCCGGCGTAACTGTTGAAAAAAAAGAGGGGGAATTTGAATATAATGGTAAAAAATTTAAAGTTGTTGATTTACCTGGAGTTTATAGCTTAACAGCCAATTCTATTGATGAAATTGTTGCAAGGGATTATATAATAAATGAAAAACCTGACTTAGTTGTTGATATTGTTGATGCTACTGCCTTGGAGAGAAATTTATATTTAACCTTACAACTAATGGAAATGGGGGCTAATATATTATTAGCGTTAAATAAAATGGATTTAGCCAGGACTTTGGGGATAGACATTGATGTGGATAAATTAGAGAAAATTTTGGGGATTAGAGTAGTTCCAATTTCAGCCATTAAAAAAGTTGGCATTGAAGATTTAAAAAAGGCAATATCTGAGGAAGTAAAAAATAAAAGAAAATACAATATTAAGTATCCACATTTTGAACCATACATTAAAAAGATTATCTCAATCTTGCAAAAGGATGAAAATTTAAAGAAATATAATTTAAGGTATTTGGCTATAAAATTACTTGAAAATGATAAATATGTTGAAGATATAATAAAAAAAAGTAAAATTTGGAATGAATTAAATCCAGTTTTAGATAGTATAAGGGAAGAGTTGTCCAAAAAATATGGAGAAGCAGATTTGGGAATAATTGAAGAGCGTTATAAGGTTATTGATAATATTGTTAAAGAAGTTGTTAAAAAGAAATCTGGAAAGCTAACAACAACTCAGATGCTTGACGATGTTTTAACTGACGAAAAAGTAGGAATTTTACTGTTAATTCCATTTTTATGGATGTTATTTAAATTTACATTTGATGTTTCAGCTCCATTTTCAGCTATGATTGATTATATATTCTCATTGTTAGGGGATGTTATAAAATCATCCATATCTAATGAATTTATTGCCTCTTTATTGGCTGATGGGATTATTAGAGGAGTTGGGGCTGTTTTAGTGTTTTTCCCAATATTGGCATTCCTATTCTTTGCAATATCATTCTTAGAGGACAGCGGATACATGGCAAGGATTCCATATATAGCAGATAGATTTATGAACAAATTTGGTTTGCCAGGAAAGGCAATTATACCATTAGTTATGGGTTTTGGTTGTAATGTTCCTGCAATAATGGCTACAAGAACTATAGAAAATGAAAAAGATAGAATTTTAACTATATTAATAAATCCTTTAATGTCATGCTCTGCAAGGTTGCCAATCTATGCCCTATTTGCCGGAGCATTTTTTTCAGCATATCAAGGGCTTGTAGTTTTAAGTATGTATGCACTTGGGGTAGTTTTAGCTTTAATTATAGCCAAGATATTTAGAAAGTTTATATTCAAAGAATCTCCATCATATCTGATTGTTGAACTTCCTCCATATCAAATTCCACATTTAAAGGTAGTTCTAAAAAATACTTGGGAGAGGGTTTATGACTTTTTAAAAAAGGCAGGAACTATAATTGTATTTGGAGTTATACTGGTTTGGTTGTTATCAGTTTATGGACCTTCCGGATACTTAGGGGCAGAAGCTCTAACAAATCCTGAGTTGTTATCAAACTCATGGGCGGCAGTTATTGGAAAAGCATTAGCTCCTTTATTTGCTCCAATGGGTTGGGATTGGAAGGCATGTTCAGCCCTGTTATTTGGAGTTATAGCCAAAGAGGTAGTAGTTGGAAGCTTAGCCATACTTTATGGGGTTGGTGAAGAGAACTTATCCAATATAATTGTTAATGCCTTTACTCCTGTCTCTGCCTATGCATTTATGGCATTCTCCTTAATCTACCTCCCATGCATTGCAACATTGGGGGTTATAAGGCAAGAGATTGGTTGGAAATGGGCAGTATTTGCTCTTGCCTATGAGATGGTTTTAGCATACATAGTAGCTTTGACAATCACAATTATTGGAAATTTAATATTTTAGGTGATTTCCTATGGATATAAAGGATATAAAGGGTAAAATAACTACATTGTCTTTAATATTTGGACTTTTATTTACAATTTCTGGAATTATTGAGATAACAATTGGGATTTGCTCAATACTGGGATTTGAAATCAAATTACCACTATTTGCAGGGGATGCATTTGGTGGATTATCTTTATTGGCAATTGGTATAACTTACTTTTTAGGGGTAAAAAAAGCTTTAAGTGAGGATATAAGAGCTGTTTCTTACTTATTTACTGCTTCCATTGTTGGCTTGGGTATTGGAATTATTGCCTTTTTGCTTTTAATATCTAATGCCATGGGATTTCTGTTGGGTTTTGAGGATTGGGAAGATTGGAGTATTTTTAGCAATTTAAATGTATATTTAATATTGGGGATATTAGCAATAATCCCATACAAAATAGCCAAGATTATCCAATCTACAACATAAAAAATAACTATTTCTTATTTAACAACTTATTTTGATTATTCCAATTAATGTCTAAACTTTAACCCCCAAGAGGTCTGAATTCCATAGGGCTCCGCCCTATTGTTATGAAACTTTTAGAAAAAGTTTCATCAAAACCTAACACCTCCTCGCTTACGCTCGGAGGTGTAAATTACGGGGAGTATCCCAATAGAGGGGCATAGCCCCTCTATGGTGTGTATACCCGACATCCATTAAGTTGGGGCTTTCAGCCCCAATTAATGTCTAAACCTTAACCCCCAAGAGGTCTGATTTTAACGTTAAGATTTTTAATGTTGAGGATTGTGAAAATATCTGCATAATTTCCATACCGAAACGGTCTGATTTTAACGGAGATATGAAAAATGAAAAAAATTTTAAGAATAGATATTTCCATACCGAAACGGTCTGATTTTAACAATGACTTAGATGACTTAATAAGCTTAATAAAAAGTTCGTTTCCATACCGAAACGGTCTGATTTTAACGTAGTAGAACTGAAGGAGAAGTGTTTTTAAGAAAGTTTCCATACCGAAACGGTCTGATTTTAACATTTCAACAGTTCCAAGTGAAAGTATTCAATATAAAAGTTAAGTTTCCATACCGAAACGGTCTGATTTTAACACAACAAATAACGGGGGTGATAACCAAAAGACAGTAGTTTCCATACCGAAACGGTCTGATTTTAACATTTCAACAGTTCCAAGTGAAAGTATTCAATATAAAAGTTAAGTTTCCATACCGAAACGGTCTGATTTTAACACAACAAATAACGGGGGTGATAACCAAAAGACAGTAGTTTCCATACCGAAACGGTCTGATTTTAACACATTGGAAAGCTAAATAAGTAGAATTCAACAAAAATTCAGTTTCCATACCGAAACGGTCTGATTTTAACGAATATTCTACCAGTTCTTTTTCCTTTGCTACTTTCTTTGCGTTTCCATACCGAAACGGTCTGATTTTAACTTTTTAATTGTTTTTTAAGCTTCGTAAGTTTCTTTTGCATGTTTCCATACCGAAACGGTCTGATTTTAACACATTGGAAAGCTAAATAAGTAGAATTCAACAAAAATTCAGTTTCCATACCGAAACGGTCTGATTTTAACCATTTATGTTTATAAAACAATAATAATTATACCTGCAAGAATGGGTTTCCATACCGAAACGGTCTGATTTTAACAAACTAACATTACCAAAATCAGCAAGCTTTAAAATCTTGTTTCCATACCGAAACGGTCTGATTTTAACGGGCAATCATTCGAGATGTTGTTATTTTATTCACTTCTAATATTTAAGCTTTTCTATACCATTTTTGTCGAAGGGTAGGTAACCACTTTTATTTATATACCCTCACTAATATTTAAACTTTTCCCTACAATTATAAAAAGAACTTTAAAACATTTAATTACTAAAATCTAAGTTATTTATTGAGTAAATATCAAACTAAGAATAATTAATCAAACTCTTTTAAAACTCACTATAATTTAATAAATCCAAATAAATAAAATCATTAAAATACCCTACCCTTAGAAATTTGATAAAAATCCTAAAAATAAAAGATAAGTTTTAAAAAGTTTTTAAATTGAGAATAAAATTAATATGCTAAAAAAGTTTAAATTAATTAATTTTATTTTTCTCTTTCCATTCTTTTAATATCCTATCCCAGTTCTTTCTTAAAAACTCTCCAACTTGGGAGGAATCTCTCGTTCCAATAACACACGTCCATCCTGTCTTATCTTCAATATCTCCCCTTGTCGAAGCCGCTAATGCAGGCAGAATTATAATCCTATGATTTACCTTTTCAGCTATTCCTGTCTCTTCAATTAATTTTTTAGCATTCTCTCCACAATATTGTCCCCCTGCAACTGAAACATCAACTGCCTTTCCCCCAGTATCCATAACCAATAGCCAGCAGGTAACGTTATCCTTTTCAAAGTCCCCAGTAACAGTATAAAACGTTAATGAGAAGTTCGTTGTTAATATAACTGGGCTGTTTTCATCTGGGTTGCCGATTGGATACAAGCCGGGTTCAACTGCCTGTGGTTTTCTTGGGTCTGTGTAAATACACTGTCTCAATGTTAGGACTGGCATTAACTCCCAAATATCCATCCCATGCATAATTAAAGCATCTGCATATCTGTTTAATAATGTAGCCGCAATAGTTGCCTCGAACATTTTAGCAACAACTTCTTTATCCTCAAAGAATCCAGAGATTGGGCAATCATTTTTTAAGGCATAATAATAGGCGTTGATTGGTAGGTTCAATATTGGGAATCCAAGATATTTATCTTCCCTCTCAATTGCACTCCTTCTAATCATTACATTTAAATCCAACGTTTCAGCAATATTTTCTGGATAGGTATGGGGCTCTAAGACCAAATCCTCAATTCCATTGGCTAAGCACTTTGCCGCCATGTTTTTTAAGTCCTTGACATTGTTTGATGATAGAACTAAAACAACATCTTTCTCTTTTTTAAGCTCTTTAATAACTTTTATGAAATCATTTAATGTTTCTTTTGTTGCGGCATAGACCATTGGTTTTGATTTTACTACTTTTAAAGCTTCTTTTATAACCTCTGGGTTTAGTGAAGCAATGCAGATAGGCATTTTTGTCTCTTTCTCAACTATCTCAATAGCTTTTTTAAACTTCTCAGCATTTCCAGAGGCATTCCTTATAACAATAAAGTCCAATTTTAGCTTTTCCCCAGTTCTTTCAAATACAAAGTTTTCTATCTCCTTAGCTCTATTTTTAATCTCCTCTTCACTCAACTCATCACTTATGTCAATACCAATTGGTGTTGGATTGAAGAATGACAACTGATATCTATACATTACTTCGTCTCCACCCATAACTGCCTTTCTTTCATCATTTCCAAACCAAACTTCTTTCACTGGTGGAGAAATGAGTTCTAAAATTTTCTCTTTATTTTTTTTAAATTTTGGTGTGTCCAATATAGGACATTGGTCAAGCGTTGCCTCTTTTTCTAATAATTTAGCGGCAAATGCCATACATGATGGGTAGCCACATTTTTTACAATTTGCTTTTGGTAATAACTTATAAATGTCCATTGCACTAATCTTTTTTGGCATTCTATCACCTTTAAATTAAGTAAAAATGTTTTTATGCCTTTGCTACTATCCAATCGTAGTTATTGGTATTTAGTTTAACCTCTCCTGGTTTAGTTGTCAGTGTTTTTCCTATTTCCTTTAATGTCCTTACGGCAATAGGGTTAAGCATCATGAATAAATCAACTCCACACATCATCATCGTAATTCCAGTAGTTATCTCCCACAACGGTAATCTATACTCTCTCGGCCCCCATTCAGGATTGTTCATCCACGCCTCTCTTGCCCCGTTAGCGTTAGTGGTTCCAGAAGACATTGGCATATTAACCAACTTATCTCCTTTTAATCCATTCAATCTCAATCTTGTCATTGCATTAATTGAGAACTCAATTCCATAACCCAATGCACATGTTGTTGGGTCCATAACAATTCTATTTGGGTCTAAGCCAGCTTCAATTAATTTTCTATTCAAGTCCCTTGCCATGTTTGGGTCCATAATACTCCATGCCAATACATTGTGGTCGTATTTCATAGCGGCATCAACTATTTTTTTATAATCCAACTCCAAGTTTGCTGAAGCTAATAGGCATCTATCCCCTTCTGTAACCTCAGCACACGCCTCTAAGACCAATGGGTCTTTTTGAGGGTTTCCACTTCCTCCAATAACAAATGGCACATCAACTGCCTGTAACAAATCCTCCATTAGTTTTGCCGCTTCTTTTGGACTTTTATCTTTAATTTTTGGGTCTGTTGAGATATGGTGGATTGTTATCATATCCGCCCCAAATTCTTTAACACACTTCCTTGCCCATTCACAAGGGTCTTCCATAACATCCTGGAAAAACTGTCTAATTGGTTTTGGCAATCCAGGCATTGGAATATCAAATATATCGAAAGTAACAACTGGTGGGTTTGGTTGTGGTTCTTCAAATCTATATAAAGCTCTCTGTCCACCAATCTTTACAACAACTCCTCTTCCTCCTTCTGATTTTGGTTTTCCAAACTGAACTTCCCTTATAGAATTCTTGTATTTCTCTATTGGTGGCTCCCAATCTAACTCTGGAACATCTTTAATTTCTATAATCCCTTCATCTGCTAATTTCTCTTTAATTGATGGTGTTTGAGGGATAACTATTGGAGGGGCTGAGGGGATGTTTATAATTAACTCATCCGCTGTAATTGTTATGTTTTCAATCTCTACCTTTCCAATTTTCTCAATAATTTTTATTAAAGCATTTAAATCCATAACCTCACCCAATTTGTCATTATAAATCATTATAGATTAAGATATCTCTATTACCAATTTCATATATAAACGTTATTATTCCACTCTTTTAAAGCAAAATTTTTTAAAAATAAAGAATATTTTACTTTATTTCAAAGCTGAAAAACAGCATTTGCTATTTAATATTTTAATATCCCAATTACTTTTCTTATTGAAAAAATTTATATACCCCCATTGATACCAATAATTTAAGTCATATAGCGTGGCGCGGGGTACCGGGCTTGGTAGCCCGGGGCGGACTTCAGATCCGTCGAGGGCGAGAGCCCTCGGGGTTCGATTCCCCCCCTGCGCCGTTTTATTTTTTGTGGGACTATGAAAAAAGTGTATT
>JAMOTQ010000013.1 GCA_027068365.1 Methanocaldococcus sp. | reverse complement strand
AGAGGTCTAAAAGATATGTATATTTAGCCAGAAGAATAGCTATGAAGATGAGAATAAGATTCCCTAAGAAATGGAAAAGGAGGATATGCAAAAAATGCGGAACTTTTTTGTTGTATGGAAAGAATGCGAGGGTTAGGGTTAAAAGCAAAAGATACTCTCATGTTGTTATAACCTGCTTGGAATGTGGGGCAATATACAGAATCCCAATGATTAGAGAAAAGAAAGAAAAAAGAAGGAAAAAGTTAGAAGAAAAACTAAAATCAAAGAAAAAAGAAAATATAAAATAATTTTTGTTTTTAAGGTGGAACAATGGTAGGTAAAGTTATCTTAGTAGGAGCAGGACCTGGAGATGCAGAGTTGATAACAATAAAAGGGTTAAAAGCTATTAAAGAGGCAGATGTCATTGTTTATGATAATTTAATATCAAAGGATTTATTAAATTACGCTAAAAAGGATGCTGAGCTAATATATGTTGGTAAGAGAAAGGGGAGACATTCATTTAAACAAGAAGAGATTAATAAAATATTGGTTGAGAAGGCAAAAGAAGGGAAGTTAGTTGTTAGATTAAAAGGGGGAGACCCGTTTGTTTTTGGTAGGGGAGGAGAGGAGATTTTAGAATTAAAGAGGCATAACATACCTTATGAAGTTATTCCGGGAATAACGTCAGCCATAGCAGTTCCAGAGGTTGCTGGAATCCCAGTTACTCACAGAAAGGTAGCCACATCCTTTACAGTAGTTACTGGGCATGAGGCAGAGGATAAGAAAGAGAAACAGGTAGATTTAAGTAAGTTAAATGCTGATACTATTGTGATATTAATGGGCATAACTAATTTGGAAAATTTGGTTAAGGAGTTGTTGCAAAATCCAAAAAGAAGTAAAGATACGCCAGTGGCAATTATTATGGAAGGAACTACTGAAAATCAGAGAGTTATAAAAGGAACTTTGGGAAATATTGTTGAAAAGGCGAAGAAAGAAAATGCAAGACCGCCGGGGGTTATAGTTGTTGGTGAGGTTGTTAATGTTTTAGAATGAAGCATAAACTGAAAAAGGTGTTATAGTTGTCAAATGACGACAAAGATTATAGTATTGAAGATATCATAAATTTCCTAAAAAATATTGATAGAACTAACCTTATAGAGACTCGACATTTTAGAAAACATATTGATGAGAATATTCCGGAAATTTCGTCTGTAATTAATGATTATATACTAAAACAAAAACCTGTAGGAATATTAAGACAAGATAACACTAAATTTAAGTTATACTACGAACTTGATGAAAAATATGATTTAATTGTTGTTATCAGTGTTAATGTTAAATCTGAAAATCCTATAACAATTAGTTTAATAACATGTTTTAAACAAAAGGCTTCAAGGAGAGTGAGGAAAGATGAAAGATATTGAGAAAGTAATTAAACATGGAATTTTTGATTATGACGCTCAAAGTGATGTTTTATATGTTTATTTACAGGGAATTAAGTATAAAGAATCTATAGATTTGGGAGATATAATTATAGATATTGGCGAAAACGGAGATTTTAAAGGAATTGTTATTTTAGATGCTTCAAGAAAATTTAAATTAAATAAATATGATTTAAAACATATTAAAAAGTTAATTGCTGAAATTGAAATAAATCCTGATGTTATTAAACTAAAAATAACTATTAGTGTTTTAAAAAGAAATAAAGAAATAGAAAGATTTACTACTGCAAAAGGTTTAAATGACATATCTCTACCTTCTGGTGTAGTTTGTGTAGAGTGTTAATTAATTGTGATTAAAATGATAAAGAATGTTGCTGTAATCTACCCAAACAAATTTAAGGCAGGGATTTCTTGCTTAGCAGTCCATATATTGGCTAATCATTTAAGTAAATATAAAGATTTAAATGTGGGAGTGTATTTCTTAGAAAATTATAACAAAATAAAAAATTTTGACGCAATTTTCATAACATTACAGTATGAGAATGATTATTTTAACGCAATAAGAATAATTAAGGACTTAAAAAAAACCAATCCAAATGCCATTTTTGTTGGGGGAGGACCCTGTGTAATGGAAAACTTCTTCCCAATAGCTGAATTTTTTGATGCTTTTATAGTTGGAGAGATTGAAGACAGTGAGGTAATGAGAAAAGTTATAAATAGGGAATTTGATGTTGAAGGCGTTTATTCAAAATATCTAAAAAAGGATAAGGTTAAAAGAATCTATCCAAAAAAATTGACAATAGATGATTATCCAATATATCAGCCAACATCTGAGGAAGGGGCTTATGGAAAATCCTTTTTATTGGAGATTGGGAGAGGTTGTCCAAGAAGATGTAGATTTTGCTTAGCAAGAGCTATTTATTACCCACCAAGATTTAGAAAGCTTGATGATTTAATGTATTTGGCAGAGGAAGGAGTTAAGGTTAATAAAGTAAATAAAGTTGCTTTAATTTCCCCATCAGTTGGAGATTATAAGTATATAGTTGAGTTATGCAATTTTTTGGATGATATGGGAGTTCAAATATCTCCCTCATCTTTAAGGGCAGATACCATTACAGATGATTTGATGAGAATTTTAAAATTGAAAACATTAACTATTGCCCCTGAGGCGGGTAGTGAGAGGTTAAGGGAATTTATAAAAAAAGATATTAGAGAGGAAGACATATTTAATGCCATTGATTTAGCTAAGAAATATAATGTTAATAAAGTTAAGCTCTATTTTATGGTTGGGATTCCAACAGAAACAGACGAGGATGTTGAAGAG
>JAMOTQ010000012.1 GCA_027068365.1 Methanocaldococcus sp. | reverse complement strand
AATTACCCTGGTGGAATTAATGATTGCTATAATAAGCGACATACACTCCAACTTAGAGGCATTAGAGGCAGTTTTAAAGGATATAAAGAATAGAAACATTAAAAATATTGTTTGCTTAGGGGATATTATTGGTTATGGTGCAAATCCAAATGAATGTATTGAGATAATAAAAAAGCTCAATTGTTTAAGTGTAGTTGGGAATCACGATTATGGTGTTTTAGGAAAAGAAAGCTTAGATTTCTTTAATGAATTGGGAGCTATTGCAATACTATGGACTAAAAAGGTTATAAAACCTGAGAATCTCAAATTTTTGGATTCTTTACCTTTAATTATTGAAGAAAAGATAAAAGGTAAAAAAGTCATTTTTTCACATGCAAATCCTAAATATCCTGAGATTTGGGAGTATCTATATCCTGATTATACTAATGAGGTATTTGATTGTGGAGATTTAATATTTGTTGGACATTCTCACATACCTTTTGTAAATTCTGAGGAAGGGAATTTGTTGTTGCATGAGGGAAAAATATCATTAGAGGATGATAAAAAATATTTAATAAATCCTGGAAGTGTAGGACAGCCAAGAGATGGGATAAACAAGGCAAGTTATTGTATATTTGATGAAAAAAGTTTTAAAATAGAAATTATCAGAGTTGAATATGATATTAAAAAAGCTTATGAGAAAATTGTTAGTAGTGGATTGCCAGAATGGTTGGGAGAGCGGCTATTTTTAGGTAGATAATTATAAAAATCTCCCGTATGTTAAAATTGCTTCAATTATTATAAATGCTACTGTAAATCCTATAACATGCTCCGGTTTAACTTTAACTTTTGAGAATGTTTCATCCATATATCTTACTAATCCTGCACTTGTAGCTAATCCTGTCTCTTCTCTTTTGCTCATGATTTCACCTAAAATTTCCTATATTATTACTATAAAAACAATACTTTTTAAGTGTTTATATTTCTAATCTTTCTTGTTAGTTTATTGACACAATACTAAACTACATTTTAAGAGTTCATAAAATTATTTATAATTTTTTAGGTAAATCTGCTAAATAAAAAAGTTGATGATTATGGTTAATGAACATAAAGCTCATGCTTCATTTATCTTGAGAATTATCAATACATTTATAAATTGTGGCTTTACTCTAATGTTGGCAGTAGTTCTTTATGCTTTGTTCTTTTATATTGATAATAGCTTAGTTGCCGGTTATGTATTTTGTATAATTCCAATATTTTTATTTATTATTTGGATATTGTTTGGGATGTTTTTTAGAGAAGTTAGCCAACTCTCCAACTATGAAAAACACAAATTATTATGTGAAAGTGTTAGAGATATTACTATAACCGTAATAACCAATATATTACTAACTGCTGGGACATCTATCCTATATCAATTACAAAATCCATTAAAACCTTCTAAGTTTGTGATGTTATTTATTGGAATCATTCTATTAGGAATACTATTGGTTGGAATACTAATAACACTCTACTTTAAAAGGATAAAAATTCTAAAATCTATTAAAAATTAGGATGTCTCTTTGTCTATCTTACTAAGATTGTAATATAGAATAGCAACAACACATGCCATAAATACAAAAATTCCTATAACACCAATAATTAATGGGTTAAGTTCCATAACCACCAAACCTCCAATTTTGAACTAAGGTTTTAGCTTTTTAACTTTTTCTACAATCTTTTCAGCAACTTCTTTCTTGGAGCCAGAAATCTTTTCAACTTCTGACTTTGTTATAATATAAACTTCTATATAATCATCTCCAAAGTAATGCTTACTTAAATCGTTGGCAATAATCATATTTAAGTTATACTTATTTAATCTCTCCTTAGCCCTATTTATAAGCTCTTCCTCATCTAAGTTGTATTCTGCTTTAAATCCAATGATTATTTTATCCTTATAAACCTTCCTCAATTCTTCTAAAACCTTTGGGTTTTTCTTTAACTTTAATATCGGCTCTTTTTCAGAACTCAGCTTTCCTTCAAAACTCTCAACTGTAAAATCGGATATTGCCGCTGATGAAATAATAATGTCAAAGTCCTTAGCCAATTCAATAGCTTTATTTAGCATCTCCTCAGCTGTTAAAACCTTATGATTTTTTATATAATAAGGGGGTTCTAAACCCATTGCTGTTACAACTTCAACATAAAAGCCCTTTTTACAAAATGCCTCAGCTAATGCAACGCCCATTTTTCCAGATGATAAGTTAGTTATAACTCTAACCTTATCTATAAACTCAACAGTTCCACCATTCAATATTAAAACCCTATTTCCTTCTTTTTTTAAGTTGTTTCCAATTTTTTCAATAACTGTCTTAACTACATCCTCAACACTTGCAACCTTTGCCTTTCCTTCTTCAAATCTTGGAGGTATGATATAAATTTTATCCTTTTCTTTAAGCTCGTCTATGTGTTTTTTAATGGCATTGAACATATTTTCATGCATTGCTGGAACAATAAATATTGGTTTATTTTCAAAAAACATTAAAGCTGTGGTATTTACAATATTATCTGCAATTCCCAAGTTTATTTTTGAAATTATATTAGCAGTTGCTGGATATATTAAGAGGCAGTCGCACTCATTGTATAAGAGGATGTGTTCAATATCCCCAGTTATTTCTTCATAAACTTCATTTCCACAACCAAATTTTAATGCCTCTTTGCCAATAATTTTTTTTGTCTCTTCTGTAATGATGCAATAAACCTCTGCTCCATGCCTTATTAACTCTCTCATTAACTTTGGTGTTTCAATAGCCGCTATTGATGAAGTTACAGCAACCAATATCTTTTTACCTTCTAAGAGTTTTGATTTGGTTCCTTTTAATAGTTTAGTTGGATGCATGATTTCACTACTTTTCATTTAAATTTATAATTCTTTTGCATTTTGGGCAAATAACTCTATCTCCAACACATTTAAACTTATAAGAACAATTAGGGCATTTAATATTTTTTATAAAATCATCTAAGGCATCTAAATCAATAATTGTATATTTTTCAATATTTTCCATAAACATCACAATTGTTATTTTAATTTAAAGCTTTTAAGTTCCAACCTTTACTGACTCAGCCAAATCTCTAATTAACCTAACAGCAGAATATGCCGCTAATGCAGATGTTTTTGGATTTTCTTCAAATGGAACATTTTCAACACAGACCTTTAATTTTCCTATGGAGCTTTTAACAATTACTTCATGTCTGTTTAATTTTGCCTTGGGGTCTGCAACAATCATAACTTTTGCTGGAAACTCTGCCGCTATTGATAAAGTTACTGAAACATTTATATTTGCTGGAAATTCCTTTATAGCTTTAAAAACATCCCCTTCAAATACAACAACTGGCTCTTTTATATCTTCTGTATTATAACCAAGATTTTTTAAAGCATCTTCTAAGGCATTAACTGGTTTGGTAGTTTTTAAAATAACTTCCTCTATTTTTCCTAACCTCATAGCTTTTACTGCATCTAATCCACCAATAGCCCCCGATGGAAGATAAATTTTTCTTCCTACACTTTTAGCCAAATTTTGAAGCTTTAAAAATAAATTCTTATCTGCCAATGCACCAACACTCATTATTAAAACGTCTTTTTTATTTTTTAATGACTTTTCAGCAACCTCCTCAACTGCCCTAATTGATGCCGCTTCAACAACTAAGTCCAAATCCTCTTTAACCAACTCATCAACACTACTGCATATTTTGGCTTTATTCATCTTAGACAGTTTTTCAGCTTTATCTGAATTTCTATCATAGATGGCAGAGATTTTAGCATTTTTTATAGTCCCATCTACAACCTTTTTTGTTATAAAACTACCAATAGCTCCACAACCGACAATACCAATTTTGAGCATTAATTATCCCTCCTAAAAAACAATAAAATAAATTTTTATTTTTTAAAATAATATTTAATTTAAAATAAACTTTGATTAATAATTATTTCTTTAAAAATCCATAGCCGGAATCTGCAGGAGGTTTAACCAATATTATATTTCCAATCGCAGTTATTAAGTTGAATGGTAGAACAACCTTCTTAGAAGGGTCGGTAACATAATCTTTTAAACATCCATTTTGAATATCAGAGACGATTAAGCCACTAATTACTCCCTTCTTCAAATCGAGCATCGCGTCATAGACCTTCCCAACGTATATGGCTGTTGTTGTATATATTGGTTTATCTAAAATATCACTAACCCTAATTGCCATACCCTCACCTTAATTTTTTATAATCCTTAACTTAAAAATTCTATTTAGCTATAATATTTATTTAAATGTTTTGTGTGGTAATTATGGATGGCTTTAAAATTGCAATGAAGGTTATTGATGAAATTGACAGAAAGATAAAACCCCTAATTGGTTGGGAAAAGGCAGATGAAGTGGTTAAAATAGGGGCTGATGGAACACCAACAAAAAGAATCGATGTAATTGCTGAAAATATAGCAATAAATATGTTGGAAAAGTTTGGTGGGGGAATTTTAATAAGTGAAGAGATTGGTTTAAAAGTTGTGGGTAATGATTTAGATTATATCTTTATCTTAGACCCCATAGATGGAACATACAACGCTTTAAAATCTATCCCCCTATATTCAACTTCAATAGCTGTGGCAAAAATTAAAGGAGAGGATAAAAAGTTAATTAGGGAAAATATTAACAACATAGATTGGATTAAAAATTTTATAGCCAACAAATATACAATAAATGACTTATATGTTGGAATTGTAAAAAATTTAGCTACGGGAGATTTATATTATGCCATTAAAGGGGAAGGGGGCTTTTTAGAAAGAGATGGAGAAAAAATTAGAATAGAAACAAAGAATATAAAAGATTTAAAAGAGGCATCTGTTGGATTATTTGTTTATGGGCTATCTAATGATTTATTGGAATTTTTAAAGGAAAGAAAAGTTAGGAGAGTTAGATTATTTGGCTCTATGGCTTTGGAGATGTGTTATGTTGTCAGTGGGGCATTGGATGCATATATAAATGTAAATGAAAACTCTCGACTCTGCGATATAGCCGGGGCTTATGTTATTTGCAGAGAGGGGAATGCAATTATAACAAACAAAAATGGAAAACCATTAAATATGAAATTGCATTTAATGGAAAGGACGTCTTTAATTGTTAGTAATAAATATTTGCATAAAAAGCTTATAGCCCTATTTGGCAATAGATGGATAATAAAGCCGGTAAAATTTGGAATAGTTGTTAGGGAAGATAAAGAAGAGGCAATTAACTTAACAATGAAGGTTTGTAAATATCTGAGAGATAAAAATATCCCCTTCTGCGTTGAGGACTTTTTAGAAGATAAGGTTGGTGGGGATAAGTTTGATATTTCAACAATCTCTCATATTATCGCTATTGGAGGAGATGGGACAATACTTAGGGCTTCAAGATTAGTTGATGGAGAGGCAATACCAATAATAGCAGTAAATATGGGAAAAGTTGGATTTTTATCTGAGTTTTATAAGGATGAGATTTTTGAAATAATTGACAAAGTTGTTAAAGGAGAGTACGAAATAGAAAAGAGAAGTAAGTTATCTTGTAAAATAATAAAAGGTAATAAGGTTATAAAAACGCCCTCTGCATTAAACGAGATGGTTGTTATTACAAAAAATCCTGCAAAGATTTTAGAATTTGATGTATATATTAATGATACGCTTGTTGAAAATGTTAGGGCTGATGGAATAATTATCTCAACACCTACGGGTTCAACTGCCTATTCTCTAAGTGCTGGAGGGCCTATAGTAGAGCCAAACGTTGATTGCTTTATAATATCCCCAATATGCCCATTTAAATTATCTTCAAGACCTTTAGTAGTTTCTGGTTCAAATAAAATTAAGTTAAAACTTAAATTGGAAAAACCTGCTTTATTGGTTATTGATGGAAGTGTTGAATATGAAATTAATAAAGATGATGAATTAATTTTTGAAAAGTCAGATAGTTATGCTTATTTTGTAAAAGGGCGGAGCTTTTATGATAAGTTGAATAGATGCTTAGGACTTAAATAATTTATCTCATTGCAAGCTCTTTAACCTTTTCTCTTATATTTTCACTTTCCATAATTGAAGAGCCAATTAAAGCGGCATCAGTGAATTTTAAAATATAATTTAACTGTTCTTTTGTATAAATTCCACTTTCACCAATCTTTATCTTATTTTTTGGAATTAATGGAGCTAATTTTTCGGTGGTAGATAAATCAATTTTTAAAGTTTTTAAATCTCTATTATTTATGCCTATAATTTTAGCCCCAGCATCTAAGGCAATTTCTATCTCATCTTCACTATGCGTTTCAACCAAACACTCCAAATCATTTTCTCTGGCATAATCTAAAAACTCTCCAACATCATCTTTAAGTGTAGATACAATTAATAACACTGCATTAGCTCCTATTTCACTTGCTATGTCGATTTGATAAAAATCGACAATAAAATCTTTCATCAATATTGGGATGTCAAATTCTCTTGCAACGATTAAATTATGATAACTTCCATTGAAGTATTTTGGTTCTGTTAAGATAGATAAAGCGGTTGCTCCACCTTCTACCATTTCTTTGGCAATATTTTTTACATCTTCAAGGGTTATTTCTCTTATGCTACCTTTTGATGGAGAAGATGGCTTAATCTCTGTAATTATTGGATTTTTTATTTCTTTAGCTCTTTTAATTGCTTTTGATAGTCCAAATTTTTTCTTTTTTTCTACATCTATATTCAATTCATCAATAAAACTCCTTAAGTTTTTGATTATATCTTTTCTCTTTTCTATCTCAACCAATTTTTTTCTATTTTTTACAATTTCATCTAAGATTTTCATAGTATCACATTTAATAATAAAAAGAATTGCGTTAAAAAAGGTAGATAAGATAAAATAATAAATATAAGCTCTTATTCACTATTTTCTTCTTTTTCTTCAGTTATTTCTTTATTTTCTTTTGTATCGTTGCTTTGTTCTTTCTTTTCTTTAATAAGTTTTTCTATAACAACATTTCCTGGGGTTATTAGTAAATGCTCATCTCCTAAAGCCAATAGCATTCCTCCAAATTTTGCAACCTCATTTCTCATCTTTCTGATGATTTCGATAAATTCATCGTCAATCTCCTTCTCTAAGTTGGGAGTTTTTGCTATAACGATATATCCTGCCTCAGCCATAACTATGGCATTTACAGCGTCTTTTTCATCTTCAATACTACAAACTTTTATAATTACTTTCTCCTCTTCAACTGGAGTTAGTGGGATTTCCTCAATTTCTTCTAAGTAGTCATCCACAGATACTGGATTAGGTGCTGAAATATTACTTCCCCTTCCTTTATTCAGAATCTTCTTTAACTTTTCTAACATTGCATCACCTTTTCAAATACTTGATAATTATATCCAATAACTCAGGAATTCCTTCAAAAGTTTTTGCTGATACAAATATGGGCTTATTCTTTATCCTTTTTTCAACATAATTCTTTAAATTTTCTTTATCACTATCATTTAATAAATCACATTTATTGATTACCACTATAATAGGTTTTTGGTATCTGAATTTTAGCAGGTGGTGAAGTTTCTCAAAGCTCCTCAATAACCCAACACCGCCATCAATCACATGTATAACCATGTCTGAATCGTTAATCTCCTCAAACGTCTTTTCTAAAACTTTTGGTGTCATAATTGGGGATTGTTTGTCAGTTGTTGTATATAGACCTCCCAAATCAACAAAAACTAAATTTACAAATTCTGGCTCCTCCTTAGTCCTCCCAATCTTCAACTTTCCCCAGTATCTTTTTATGGGCATTTTTGTAGTTCCACCTACTTCTGAGACCAATGAAACATACTTCCCAAACAACGCATTCATTATTGATGATTTTCCAGCATTTTCTGGACCAATAATGGCTATTTTAAACTCTCTACCCTCCATAGTCCCACATTATAATCTAATATCTTCACACAACTTTGGGGCTAATGAGTGATGCTCGGCTAAGCCCAAAGCGGCAACAGCACCTATTACTCCTCCCTCACCATTAACTGGGATTATTTTTATGTTATTTCTTAAAGCTACTGACTTAGCTTCTTCTATTTTAACCATCTCTTTTTTAGCTTTTAATGCAAACAATTTCATACTCTTTGATGGGAAAAGGCCATAATAAACAGCCATTGCCGTTTCATCTGATAAACTTCTCTCCTCTAATAATTTTTTAATGAATTTATCCAATTTGTATTTATATTCTGGATAGACAGCAAAGCTTAAAGCTATGGATACACAGTTTTGTGTTTTGTTTGGGTTACCAGGATAGAGTTGAACAATTGTGTGGTCTAAATAATAGCCCAAGTTATTTTTCTCAACTTCTAAACCAATCTCATGTGCTAAGACCCAAGTAGCCCCTTCTTCTTTTGTATCGGTGTCATCAATACCGATAATAACCTTTTCCATTTTTGGAGTTACAACCTCTGCTCTTCCAAGCTTTGAGCCACCTCCTTTATCTAAAATATTTACTTCAAGGACATTTTTAGCCCCTCTCCTTAGCTCAGCCCCTACTCCTCCTCCAGCTAATCCAGCATAGACAATATGAACCTTATTATTCTCTATACGAACCTCTTCAATTCCTGCCGCTGATAGTGAAGGAACTAAATTTAATTTTTCTTTACCAATTTTTGTTACGAAGTGGTGTTTATTTCCTTCCCTCCACGCTGATAGAATTAGGGGGGAGGTTCTTTGGTATTGATAGATAACCCACTCACTACCGTTTGGGCAAGGATGTTCTTCAACAATCTCAACAAGGTTTAAAGCATCATCAACCATTGCAATAACTCTCTTATAATTTATTGACATGAAATCACCGTTATTTTTTGTTGTTTTGAAATACAGTATTATGTGATGCTTTTAAAATTCTTTATAAAATTTAGCAATGACGAAAAATAGCTAAACATTTATTGTATGTTTGTTATATAATTTTTGAAAGAGTTCTAATGATATCTCCATCTGAGATTATCCCAACTAATTTATTATTTTTATCAACTACTGGTAGTTGATTAATAATCTCATCTTTCTTTCCATTTATGTCCATTTTTTTAATTGCTTCTAAGATATCGGCATCCTCGTATATTGTAATTACATCTTTTGTCATCACATCCCCTATTGTTGTCTCTAATGTATATTTATCCCTTATTAAATTATAGCCGATATCTGTTGTTGTTACTATGCCAATAACTCTATTTTCGTCATCTATTACGGGTAGAGAGCTAATTTTATATTTTAACATTTTTTCAAATGCCTCTACAACACCCTCATCCTTTTTTGCAGTTATTACGTTTTTTGTCATTACATTTTTTACTTTTATATTTTTAAGGATATCAATCATTTATAACACCTTAAAAAAGTTTTAAACTTTTAGAGTAAAAATTTAGAATGATAAAATTTTTTATAGTATTTGGATATATATTTAAGAGGATTGAGAATAAAATAGAAATATATTTATAAAACAAACACTTAAAATTCAAGTTTTTTAAGGTACTTGTAGGGATTGTTATGAATATATTTAAATTTCTTAGAAAAGATCAAAAAGCTCTACTTTTAATATTTGTTGGAACAGTTGCTTTTATTTTTATATTCATCCCATTTCTTAAATTTCAGATGATGGGCTCAACTCATAAAATAAATGCATATCCCAGTTTATCATCCGTATGTGGTCTTCTATTGGGTCCAATTTACGGATTTTTTGCAGTTATATTGGTAACGTTAATATACTTTTTTTTAAATCCAAAAGCATTTTATTTCGGGATTTATTCTTTAATTCCCCCTACATTAGCAGTTATATCTGCCGGAGCATTATCCGAAGGGAAATGGAAATATTCAGTTATAATTTTAATTATCGGCTTATTAATGTTTTACTCAACAGATGTCGGGAGAGTAGTTTTTTATCATCCATTCCTTTCAATTCTTGCCTTATTACTTATCTTCATTTTTAGAGAAAAGATAAGTGACCTATTATTCAGTAAAGATTACAAAAAAATGGTGGTTGGAGCTTTAATTTTATCATTCTCGTCGGTGATGATAGACCACCTATATGGTTCAATTTTAGGAATTGTATATCTACATTTGCCAGCAGAAGATTACATTTCAGCAATACCTATATTTATTAAAGAGAGGTTAATAATGACTATATTAGGGGCGTTTTTTGTAATTTTTGCAATAGAAATTAGCAGATGTTTTTTAAGAAATGCTACAAAATTAAAAGAAAAGTTAATAAAAGATTATATTGATGAAGAGATAAAAACAACTAATAACAACTGCATTTTAAATGCAGATGAAGAGTTATTAGAAAAGTATGGCGTTAAAATACCCTCAGAAGAAGAGCAAAAGGAAATTTTAAAAACATTTGTAGAAGTTATGATGGCTAATAATGATAAAAATGAGAAAAATGGTTACAAAAAATAAATTATCACCTTTTATAACAAAGTGCTCTCTTTTATTTTCTCAATAACCTTTGGAATATCTCTGTCCTTCACCTCTTTTAACTTTTCTAAGGCATCAGCGATTCTGTCAATTTCTCCAACAAATCTCTTGTCTGAGGAAGTTAGATAAACTATTTCCTTTTTTGCATAGGATTGCTCTACAAGAGAGGTTTTATGAATTATAGATATACACTCTAATCCCAATATTTTTTTAATGTCATTAATTACGCTCTCCGGCAAATCGTCAGCTTTGTTTATTACAAATCCAGCAGGTATGCTCTCTAAATAGTTCGTTCCAATAACTATTGTATTTATAGCCCCTTGCAAACTTGGACCAAATGCAGTGTAATCCAAAACTGGGATAAAGTAATCGGAGAGACCTAAAGCTAAGTATGTCTCAACACCACTTGATGTAGATGGAGCGTCTATAAACACATAATCGTAATCCCCCAACTCTTTAAATCTCTTTAAAATATTTATGTCAAATTTTAAATAATCAGCAAGTGATTTTCCAACAGTTAATAGCTCAATATTTTCAATTGGAGTGTTAATAATAGCGTCTTTTATTGGGCGTTTTTCTTCTATAATGTCAGATAAAAATATGTTTGATTTTACATTTAGAAGATGAGATAATGACTTTGAACCAATGTCTCCGTCAATTAATAAAATTTTCTTGCCTCTCTTTGCCAAAGCTGCTGCAACATTTGCAGTAATAATTGTTTTTCCAGTTCCACCCTTTGCAATTGAAAATGTGATTACCTTCATTTGTATCCCCCTAATCCCTCTTTATTGCCTCTCTTTATCTCCAAGCATTCCTATTATAATCTTTGGAATCTTTGCCTCTTTCCACTTTGCCTCCCATTTCATAATATTTTCTATAATTTCTAATGCTTCCTGGCCTTTTTTTGTTAAATAGTATTTGCTCCCATCCTTCTGTATTAAACTTTCATCTTCCAATTCGTTTAATCTCTCTGCCAACGTTCTCGTGCTTACTCCACATCCTTCCATATCTAAGGCATTTTTTATACTTGTGAAAGAATTTACACCTTCTTTAATTTTATATAGTATCTCTATCGTTCCCTTCTTTCCAAGCACATGGAATATTGACATACTCTCACACTAAATTTATTTTGGTAAATTTTACTAAACTTTAATGGTTTATATATACAAATTTATTTTATTTTGGTTTAATTATATATAGTTTAAAAATCTACGATATTACTCTATTTAAGTTTTACTTATAAGGCTATTTCTAAATTTAAACTTTTTATACCATTTTATACCTTTTTTAAATATTATTATAATAAATAAAGGTGTTGATAACCTTACCTTATTAAGAGTTCAAAAATCTAGACTAATTACCTCTAAATCTAAATTTGAAGATAAAAACTCTTTAAATTTTTTCAATCCATAGATTTCGGTTGAGTAGTGAGTGGCATCAACAACAACTAAACCAAGTTCCTCAGCTAAGATTTTTGAATGATGCGTTAAATCCCCTGAGAGATAGACATCAGCTCTTTCAGCAACATACTTTATAGATGATTGAGATAACCCATAACCAGATAAAACAGCTAATTTAAAGTTGTCTTTTACTTCTTTACTTTTAACAACTATGGGGTTTTTATGGATGTATTTTTTAGTTATATCTAAAAATTCCTCAAAACTTCCTTTAAAAATCCCAATCCTTCCAAGTCCATTATCATATAGAGGTTGGGCGTTTTCTAAATTATAAAGTCCTGCTAAGGCATCATTCAGCCCATTTTTGCAGATGTCTAAGTTTGTATGGGCAGAGTAGAGGATTATATCATTTTCCATCAATATCTTTAATTTTTTATAAATAACACCAGTGAAATTTCTTATTGGGTCTTTTAATAATGGATGATGAGTAAATAAAAAATCAACTCCCTCTTTTTCTGCTTTTTTAATAACAGATAGTGATGGGTCTAAGGCAATGCCCAACTTTTTTACGTCTTTATCTAAATTATCTCCAACCTGTAAGCCAATATTATCCCCCTCAATAGCTAAATCTTTTGGGGCAAATGTTTCAATAAACTCTATAATTTCTTTAACTTTCATATTTACAACCTCCAAGCATTTATAACCATAAGTTCCTCAAATGGAACTTTTAAACGGGCAGAAATTTCAACCTTAAAACCAAGAGATTTTAATTTATTTATAGTTTCTCTCTCACCAGTTAATGAGCTTTGCAGTATTTGAGCTATACCGCCTTTTTTTAAATAATTTGGCAACTCATAGATAAATCTATCTAAAATCTCCCTCCCATTTTTTCCTCCATCAAAGGCATAATTTAGGTAGTTATTTATTTTTTCATTTTCAGATGTTGGTAAATAAGGGGGATTGAATAAGATGACATCAAACTCTCCATCAACATTCTCAAATAAATCACTCTCAAAAAATGAGACATTAACATTATTTAATTTGGCATTTTCTTTGGCTAATTTTATTGCATAGGGGTTTATATCAACTCCAACAACTTTTTTAGCTCCTTTTTTTGCACATGCAATTGAAATTAATCCTGTCCCAACACCTACCTCTAAAACATCTTTATCTTTAACATCTACAAGGTTTTTTAGTAATAAAATTGAATCCTCAGCTGGTTCATATACTTCTGGATGTAATTTTAGTTTAATCCCTTCTACCTCTATTATCATTAGTTCTCACCAAAAAAAGAATATGTGAGTTGAGGATTTTAAATTTTGTTATTATTGTTATTATAATATTTGCATATATAAATTATTATAAGTAAAAAAATAATACATCTGCTTTTCTCCATCCTCCAAGAGGTCTGAATTCCATAGGGCTCCGCCCTATTGGTATACCCGACATCCATTAAGTTGGGGCTGAAAGCCCCAATTAATGTCTTAAGTTTTAACCTCCAAGAGGTCTGATTTTAACTAACACAAAAGATAAAGCGTTATTGTTTGAGTATATTATTTAATTTCCATACCGAAACGGTCTGATTTTAACTTGCTACATAGATGATGAGTTTGAAACATTCAATATAATATTTCCATACCGAAACGGTCTGATTTTAACGTATTATTCGAAGATTGTGAACCTCCATA
>JAMOTQ010000011.1 GCA_027068365.1 Methanocaldococcus sp. | reverse complement strand
ATATCTACTTAATTGGAACTGCCCATGTTTCAAAAGATAGCGTTAAGGAGGTTGAAGAGATTATATCCTCTGTTTATCCAGAAGGAATTGCAGTAGAACTTGATGATAAAAGATTTTTCTCACTAATTTCAAGTGAGGATAAAAAGGTTGATTTAAAGAAAGTGTTAAAAGAAGGAAATTTTTTAAAATTTTTCATATATTTAATTTTAGCTAATTCTCAGAAGAAGATTGGGGAAAGTTTTGGAATAAAGCCAGGTAGTGAGATGAAAAAAGCCGTAGAAATAGCAAGTAGGTATGGACTACCAATATACTTAATTGATAGGGATATAAACATTACCTTATCAAGATTGATGGATAGGATGACGTTTAAAGAAAAGATAAAAATTTTGTGGGAGTTATTAAATTCTGATGAGGAAGATTTAGAAATAGATAATGATTTATTAAAAGAGATGGTTGAAAATCCTGAAAAATTTACTAAATTGTTGAAAGAGATTTCTCCAACAATTTATGATGTCTTGGTGGATGAAAGAGATAGATTTATGGCTAAAAGGTTATTTGAGTTAAGTAAGGGAAAAAATTCTTTGGTGGCAGTAGTTGGGGCTGGGCATGTTGAAGGTATTATAAAATATTTAAAACATCTTGAAAATGGTGGGGAAATTGATTTAATGGAATTAATAAAGGTAAAAAAGAAGAAAAAATCATTAACAAAGCTCTTAACCTATGGTGTTTCATTTGTTATAATTGGGATATTTTTATATGCTGTATTTTATGCTTTAAACAGTCCCGATTTATTGAAGATGATAACATTCCAATGGGTTTTATTTACTGGGGGATTATCTGCCTTAGGGGTTTTATTGGCAAGAGGAAAACTTATAACTGCATTAATTGCCTTTCTTTCAGCTCCTATAACTACATTAGTCCCATTACCATTAGCGGCTGTGGGGACAATAGCTGGGCTTGTAGAGTTAAAGTATAGGGAGATAACTGATAAGGATTTAATGGGAATGATAAATGCTGAGTCAATTAAAGAACTTTTAAACAACAATTTATTTAGAGTTTTGTTAGTTGCTACTCTTTCAAATTTAGGGGCATCTATTGGTGTATTTTATTGCTTAGGAAAGTTTGTTGGATTTTTTGGATAAAAATAAATAAATTATGGGTTTATAATAAATCAACAATAACCTCTGCAACACTAACCTTGCTAACCTCTGACAAATATGTATCAGTTCCTACAACTTCCTCAACTCCTGCTGAGTAAAGCTTATTTAAAGCATCTCCAATTAAGACAGGATGAACGCATGCGGCAATTATCTTCTTAGCTCCTTGCTCTTTTAATAACTTAACAGCAGTAGCCATCGTTCCTCCCGTTGAAATAATATCATCTACAATAAATACATCTCTATCTTTAACATCTAATGTCTTTGGAGCTATTTGTATCTCTGTTGGAGATAGTCGAGTTTTTTCTAAGTAGTCGTATTCAGCATTTAAAATTTTAGATGCAGTTTTAGCAAATTCCAAAGCTCCTTTATCAGGAGCTAAGACAATTGGCTCGTTTAATTTATCTTTAACATACTCCGCCAACTTTGGAATTGCATCCCCATAAATAAATGGGATTGTAAAGAAGTCCTTTATATGAGTTTCATGCGGATTTATTGTTATTAATTTATCAACAATATTTGAGTAGATTTTTGCCAATGCTCTGATGCTTATCGCCTCCCCGGGATTAAATTTTTTGTCTTGCCTTGCATAAGCCAAGTATGGAGCAACTAAGGTTATTTTTTTAACCCCTTCATCTCTTAAAGCATCACACAATAAAATCGTCTCTACGATTGCATCATTTTGATTTTTTTGCGTGTTTATTATAACTGCCTCATCGTCGTTTATCTCATCAACTATTCTAACGTAAATCTCGTTATCTGGAAATCTTTTGTATTCAACTCTTGTTAATTTTGTGTTTAAAAGCTTAGATACCTTAAAAGCTAAATTTTGGGATTGACTTCCTGATACTACAATCATCTTATCACCATTTAAAAATTTTTATGAGATAATTTTTATTCCTTCTCTAAACTCTAAACCTACTCTATCTCCAATATTTAAATCCCTTTCTGTAAATGCCTTAATAATATAGCAATTATATTTAACAAACACCTTTTTATATCTTCCATAATCAACAACATTTATTACCTCTCCCTCATCTCCATCTTTGATAATTACCTCTTCTGGGGCTATGGCTTTATTGCCCACTATATTGAAACCTAAAAACTCGGCTACCTTTTTATTATTTGGCTTTTTTAATATATCCTTATTTCCAAAGGCAATAAGCTCGCCATCTATAAAAATCCCTATCTTTTCTCCCAAAGTCCTTGCCTCAGTCAAATCATGAGTAACATGCAAAACAGGAATGTCCTTTATCTTTTTTAACTCAGATATAATACTTTCTTTAATTTTAATATCCAAGGCAGATGTTGGCTCATCCAACAATAATATAGAAGGATTTAATATCAAAGCCCTTGCTAAGGCAACCCTCTGCTGTTCTCCTCCACTTAATGTTTTAACATCCCTATTTAATAAATGGGAGATATTTAAAAACTCAGCTATCTCTTTAACTTTTCTATCAATCTCTAATTTATTAACTTTTTTTATTAATAAGCCATAGGCAATGTTTTTATAGACATTTTTGTTTGGAAATAAAGCATAGTTTTGTGGAACATAACCAACATTTCTTTTTTCTGGTGGCAAATTTGTTATATCTTTCCCATTTAAAATAATCTTCCCAGCATCTGGTTTTAAAATCCCAGCTATGCATTTTATTAAAACTGACTTCCCAGCCCCACTTGGTCCTAAAATAACACAATATTCTTTATCTATTTTAAAAGAAACATTTTTTAATTTAAAATCCTTCCAAATCTTTGATAAGTTATTTACTTTAAGCATTATCTCCACCAAAACCTTTTATAAAAAAGCTTTACCAAACATTTCCTACTACGTCATTTTTTTAGAGGAGATGTAATGTCGTTATCTCCCCCTCATCTTCCCAAACATCCTCAATAATGCAAACAACGCTATGCTAATCAAAATCATCCCTACTGATATTGGTTTTGAGGCATCTAAACCAAAGCTCATAAATCTCTCATATATTAATATAGGGACTGTTTTTGGATAATAGGCAATTATCAATATGGCTCCAACCTCACTAATCCCTCTTGCAAAACTCAAAATAATTCCAGAGATGATATTATTTTTTATTAATGGGAGGGATATCTCAAAAAATGTCCTTACCTTTGACGCCCCCAATGTTCTTGAAACGTATTCAATCTCCTCATCAACACTTAAAAATCCATCCCTAATACTATTAACCATAAATGGTATGCCAACAAATAGATAGACAGTAACAATGCCCCAAAAGTTATCAACTATATATCTACCAATAAAATTTATAATGTCAATGCCATAAATGAACGATAAAATCATAATCCCAATAACGCTGTGAGGGATAGCCATTGGTAAGTCCAAAACTGCCTCAACAAAGCTTTTAAATTTAAAATCATACCTTGCCAAAATATAGCCAGTAGGGATTCCAAAAATTAGGGCTATTAGGGTAGAAACAGCACCAGCCAATAAAGTTGTTTTAAACGCCCATATAACCTCTTCATCAGAAAATAGGACATTTAAATCTCCTGGGTTTGATAGCATATAAACAATTGGTAAAAATATAAACAAAAATATTATTATCAAAAACACTGACATTATAGCATTAAACTTTTCCATGTTTATCCCCTTAGGGTAATTAAATCCCCTGATTATATAAAATTTATGTTAATTAAAATTAATGAACAAAGGAGGGAAGGCATGATAACCGTTGGAATAGACCACGGAACATCGGGAATAACCACATGCATAAAAGATAAAGATAAAAAGACAATATTTAAATTAAAGAGGACTGAACTTAAAGAAAAATCTTACTTGGAAGAATTAAAAAAGTATGTTCCATTGGAGGATATTGACTTAATTGCTTTAACCTATTCCATGGGAGATGGAATAAACAAAATTCTACCAATAGAGAAGGTTAAAAATAGAGGAATTTTAAGTATTGAAGGAGCTGGGGAAATAGTTGGAGGAGGGACAAAGGTTTATGATGAGATTAAAAACTCTGGCTTACCAGCAGTTGTTATTCCGGGATTGCATAAAAATGTTGATTGCTTAGATGAGAGATTTAGAGCTTTATATTCTCATATTGCCTCCCCTGAAAAAATATCCATTGCCTATTATGCCCATAAATTATTTGGATATAATGATTTTGTTTTATCTGATATCTCCTCAAATACCGTGACTTTATTAATAAAAGATGGCAAGATTTTTGGGGGATTCGATGCTTGTATTGGAGCTATTGGAATGTTACACGGTCCAATTGACTTGGAGATGATTAGGGATATAGATGCTGGGAAGATTACGGCAAATGAAGCATTCTCCAAAGCTGGGGCTGTTAAGATAGCTAAACTTTATAAGGGAGTTGAAAACACTAAAAAAGAAATAATTAACAACTACTTTACTGACAAAAATTGTAAATTGGCTGTTGATAGCTTAATTTTAAGTGTGTCTATGGAGATTAATAGCTTATTGCCT
>JAMOTQ010000010.1 GCA_027068365.1 Methanocaldococcus sp. | reverse complement strand
ACTTTATAAGGGAGTTGAAAACACTAAAAAAGAAATAATTAACAACTACTTTACTGACAAAAATTGTAAATTGGCTGTTGATAGCTTAATTTTAAGTGTGTCTATGGAGATTAATAGCTTATTGCCTTTATTGGATAAAAATAAAAAAAGAGTAGTTTTAGCTGGCTCTATTGGAACTTTGAGGACTCCAATAGATGTCCCAATGAGAATTAAAGAGTTTGTTGAGGCAAAGATATTTGTTTTATATGGAGAGAGTGGGGCTATTGGAGGGGCTTTGATAGCAGAGGATATTTTAAAAGGGAAGAGAGATATTTTAGGAATAAAAGTTGAGTTTTAAGTGATAGCTATGTATGCGATAGGTTTGGGGGAAAATAAAGAGGAGGTTTTAAAGGCATATAATAAATTAAAAGAAGAGGGGATAGAGGTTGAGTTAATTGACAATCCAAAAATTTTAATAGATAAATTATTATGTGGGGAGATAAAAGGAGCTGTTAGGGGTTCTTTACCATCATCAAAGGTGATTCCTTATTTAAGGGAAAAAATAGGAAATTTTTATAGAGCTTCAATTTTAAAAAATCCTTTTACAAAAGATATTTTTTTACTATCCCCCGTTGGAATTGATGACATATCAGAAGATAAAAATGAAAGGATAAAGGATAAGATAAAGATTATAGAATTTGCATCTAAGTTTTTAAAAAATCATAATATTGAGCCAAAGGTTGCTATCTTGTCCGGAGGGAGATTGGGTGATTTAGGAAGAAATAAAGAGGTTGATGAGACAATATACGAAGCTGAGAAGGTAGTGGAGTATTTTAAGGGGAAGGTTGATATAAGGCATAATGGTATATTAATAGAAGAATATTTAAAAGAAGGGTGTAATGTAATTATAGCAATAGATGGAATTACAGGAAATTTAATTTTTAGATGTTTAGGTTTAGTTTGTAAAATTCCGGGTTATGGGGCAGTTATTTTGTCAGATAAAGATGTCAATTTTATTGATACAAGTAGAAACGCTAATTGGGAGAGGTATTATAACGCAGTTAAATTTTTGTCTGCCTATAGGGAACTACGCCTCTAATTAGGATACTCTCAATCTTAATAATTTACACCTCCGAGCGTAAGCGAGGAAGTGTTAGGTTTTGATGAAATGGAAAGCTTTGCTTTCCAGCTATGAAAACTAAAAGTTTTCATTCAACTTTATTAAAGTTTCGCTGTTAAATTCTTAGCAGGTGAAGGTTTTGGCTAATTTAAAAAAGAAATTAAAGAGTATTGGTAAAAGGATTATAATCGATTTTTATAATTTTATGGAAAACTCTGGAATTTTAAAAATTTACGAGAAGATTTTAGAGGAGTCAATTGATAAAAATAACTTACCAAAACATGTAGCAATAATAATGGATGGAAATAGGAGAGCGGCGGAGATTTATGGAAAGGATAGATATTACGGGCATTACTTGGGAGCTGAAAAGGTTAGAGATGTTTTGAGATGGGCGAGGAATTTGGGAATAAAGGTTGTTACTTTGTATGCCTTTTCTACTGAAAATTTTAAACGACCAAAAGAGGAAGTTGATAAACTTATGGAATTGTTTGAAAAAAAGTTTTATGAAATTGCTGATGATGAAGAAGTCCATAAATATGAGATTAGGGTTAAAGCTATTGGAAGAATTAATTTATTACCAAAGAATGTTCAAGAAGCGATAATATATGCCGAAGAAAGGACAAAAAACTACAATAAATTTTTTGTTAATTTTGCCATTGCTTATGGAGGACAGCAGGAGATAATAGACGCAGTAAAAAAGATAGCTTATAAGGTTAAAAAAGGAGAGATAGAGCCAGAGGACATTGATAAGGAGTTAATTGATAAACATTTATACACTGCTGACTTGCCATTTCCAAACCCTGACTTGATTATTAGAACTTCTGGGGAGGAGAGGATTAGTAATTTTTTAATTTGGCAGAGTTCTTACTCTGAGTTATATTTTTGTGATATATACTGGCCTTTATTTAGGAAAGTAGATTTTTTGAGGGCTATTAGAGAATATCAGAGGAGGAACAGGAGGTTTGGGAAATGAAGAGGGGATTATTATTTTTGGCTGTTTTAATTATTCTATTTTTATGTGGCTGTGTCTCTTTTGAGAAAAATATCCCTGAAAAAAATAAAACAGAATATTCAAACATAAAAAATAATTTATATATTAATTTAAATATTTCTAAAAATCAAAGTTTTCAAAACACTAATAACAATACAGTAAAAAATAAAATAGAAAATAAAGTTAATCTTCCAAAAATATTAAATTATGAAATAATTGCCTATGGTGCTTTTGGAGAGAAAAATAGAGGATGTTACTATTACTATGAAGGTAATAAAACCATAATAGTTATAAATTTGGGAGAAATGCCTACTGCTGGATATAAAATAGAAATAATAAATATAACAGAAACTGATAACGGAATTATAGTATATTATAAAGTTATTCCACCAAAGGAAATTGCGGCAATGGTTATAACCTACCCATATATAAAAATATCTGTAAATGGAAGTTTCTATAATGTTGAATGCAAAGAGATAAAAGATTAATAATTAACTGAATATAATAGTTTTACAGTTCAAAACACAAAAAGGAGATGTGGTATTTTGAGGGTAGAAATTATTTTTTTGGGATGCGGTGGTGGAAGATGGGCAACGATAACACAAAAAAAGGCAACGGGAGGGTTTAGAATACACACAAATAAGTTAAGGATGCACATAGACCCTGGACCGGGAGCGATAGTGAGATTAAACGAGCTAAAAATATCTCCATGGAGAACCAATGCCTTATTTATATCCCACTGCCATCCAGACCACTACAATGATGGAGAGATTATTGTTGAGGCAATGACTCAGGGAATGACTAAAAAGCGAGGAGTTTTTTTAGGTAGTTTATCAGCGGTTGAAGGTTTTGGAGAGTATGAGCATGTTATATCAAAATACCATCAATCAAAGCTTGAAGAGGTTAGAGTTCTATATCCAAAAGATGAAGTGGAATTGTATGACACAACAATAAAGGCAACGCATACAAAACACGGAGACCCTTTTGGTATTGGTTTTAGGTTATCAACGATTTATGGTGATATTGGCTACACATCAGACACTGAGTTAATCCCTCAGCTAATTGATGACTTTGACGGGGTTAGGATTTTGATAGCAAATATTGTTAGAAAGAAAAATGAGAGAATTAGAGGGCATTTATGTTCAAATGATGCCATTGATTTAATAAACTCAATGAATAAAAAGCCAGAGTTATTGATAATGAACCACATGGGAATTAAGATGACAAATCCTCAAATAGAGGCAGAATACATTTCTCAAAATACTGGGATTGAGGTTATTCCAGCAAAATTAGGATTAAAAGTTGAGCTTTTAAATGGGAAGTATAAGTATCACCTAATTAAATAGGACTTTTTTATTCTTAAAATAGCAAAAACACCAATTATAAAGATAATTATTGATGTTATTAAAGTGGCTAAGCTTCCTCCAACAATTCCATAGGCATTTACCAAAATTAGATTTAAGATAATATTTAACATCAACCCAAATAAAATTATGTAAAATGATATTTTTGCATATCCTAAACCTTGAAGTGCTGAGGATATTAAGGTGTAATAACTCATAAATAAGGATGAGATTGCTAAAATTCTTAAACATAAAACTCCATCTGGATGGGCTATTTTAAAAAATGCTATTAAAGGAATTTCAGGAAAAAATAAGCAACCAACAACAAAAATAGATGAAAAAATGGTGTTATAAACAATCCCTTTTTTCAATAAATTTAAATCTTTTGTTTTTGATATTCTTGGAAGTAAAGGAATGCTAACAGCCGAAGCAAACATAAATATTCCCCTCGATATTAAAGAGGAGTAACCATAAATCCCACTCCAAAACCCTCCCATAATGGACATTATAATTATGTTATCCACATCTCCAAACAACCTGTAAGATGATGATGTTAAAGCAATAGGAATTGAATATTTTAAGACCTCCAAATTAAATTTTGAAAAGAGATTTTTTATCGTATATTTTAAATCTACCAATCTTTTGAAATCTAATTCCCTTCCTAATGCTTTATAAATCAAATACATCCCAAAAATTCCCCCTATTAAATATGCCAATGATATTGATAGTAAAGAGCCAAAAATTCCCAAATATAAGGTTAAAATAAAAACTAAAATAACTTTTGCAGTATATTCAACAATCCAAGTAAGGGAGAGGTATTTAATTTTTAATAGTCCCTGTAATATCCCCCTTGAAAATGCTATTATTGTTGATGCAATAATGCAAAACCCAACTGCCAAATATAAGGAGTTGTCTAAACTTAGATAATGCCCTCCTAAAATGTATTTTATAAATGGGGTTAAGGCAAATCCAACAACTGAGAGCAAAATCATTAAGAATAATATTGGAATGTATTTATAGATATTTACTTCTTTTTCCTCAGCCAAAAATTTTGCTATTGCCGGAGGAATTCCAGAAGAGAAAAATATTGTTAAAGTATCAGCTATTGGCATCAAACCCTTTAAAATCCCAAATGCTTCTGTTCCCAACAAAAATGCGGTTATTAAATAAAATAGGTATGCCATTCCCTTTGAGTAAATATTTGATATTAATATATAAATGCTGTCTCTTCCCAAACTCATAAGAATCAACTATTTATCCATTTTTCTTTATGTTAGGTATAATAAACGACAATTTCTTTTAAACATTTACCAACTAAATCCTCAAATAAATCATCTTTCTCCAAATCTAACATTATCTCTTAGACATTTTAAAATGCTACATATGGCTTTGCATTTATAATTTTTATTTAGAAATCTTACCAAACTTTATTTTCTCGTCTATTTTTTAACTTATTTTTAATTATGAAATCATGTTATAAATAGTTTATTTCGTTAAATTGTGGGAAAACCTCGTAATCCCCAAATTTTATAATATTTTGTTTGAATATTCTATCATAAGTTCATTAGATGGTTTATATGCCCAAATTCATATTTCAACAAGATTTATTACCACTATAAAATCCAAAATAACTCACAAAAACTTTAAATAATTTGGTCTTGTTATTTTTATAGTTCTTTCAAATAGAATACATAAAGGCGATGATATAGAAGGAGTTTAAACTTCATTAATAAATTTTATTAACTTTTTTGGAAGAAGTATATAATTGGTGAAACTATGAAGTTTTTTAATAGGGAGAAGGAGATTAAGGAAGTCCTCTCTATTATTGAGGGAGAGCCAAATTTAATTTATTTTATTTATGGACCTATAAATAGTGGTAAAACAGCTTTAATAAATGAAATAATTAACAACAGATTAGATAAAGATAAATACATTGTATTTTATTTTGATTTGAGAGAAATCTTCATCTCTAAATACGATGATTTTATTGAGGTTTTGTTTGAGGAGTATGATGATGATAAAAGCCCGATAGAGGTTATTAAGGCAATTATTAATGACTTACCTTCATTATATGGAATTCCTATACCAAAAAATACATTAAATGAGATTTTTAAAAAGAAAACCACTAAAAATGTTTTTAGGTATATAACTAATGTATTAATGGATATTAAAAAAGAAGGAAAACAACCAATAATTATTATTGATGAACTACAAAAAATAGGAGATATGAAAATTAATGGGTTTTTAATTTACGAATTATTTAATTATTTTGTCTCCTTAACTAAGCATAAACATTTATGCCACGTTTTCTGTATAAGTTCAGATAGTTTATTTATTGAGAGGGTCTATAATGAGGCAATGTTAGAGGATAGAGTTGATTACATTTTGGTGGATGACTTTGATAAAGAGACAGCTTTAAAATTTATGGACTTTTTATCTAAGGAGCTTCTAAATAAAAAACTATCTGATGAGGATAAAGAGCTGATTTATTCTTATGTTGGTGGAAAACCAATTTTAATTATAAAGGTCATAAATAAATTGAGATATGAAAATTTGAACGATATTTTAAACTTTATGCTTAAAGAGGAAACATCTAAATTAAGGAAGCTATTAATAAGGATTAAAAATAATAAGTTTGAAGGAATTGAGTATGAAAAAGTTATTAATGCCTTAAAACTATTTAAGGAGAATTATGAAATTAATGAATATTTGGTAGATGAAGATACAAAGGAATTTTTAGTTAAAAGGAATATATTATTCTTAAATCCTATTGAAGAAACCTTAAAACCACAATCTTATTTGATGTGGAACGCTATAAAGAGGGTGTTATAATTCAAATCTTTGATGAATTGAAGGAATGATTCATTATCTCGGTGAAACTATGGGAAGAAAAGATAAAAGATGGGTTTTGCAAAGAAAGAGAGATTTTTATTATAAATTGGCTAAAAAACTTAAATACCGTTCAAGAGCATCATTCAAGCTTATGCAGTTAAATGAAAAATTTAACATAATCAAACCAGGAAAGATAGTTTTGGACCTGGGTTGTGCTCCGGGAGGGTGGATGCAGGTAGCAAGGGAAATAGTTGGAGATAAAGGTTTTGTTATTGGCATTGACCTACAACCAGTTAAACCGTTTGAATATGATAATGTAGTTGCAATAAAAGGGGACTTTACATTAGAAGAGAACTTAAATAAAATTAGAGAACTAATTCCAAACGAAGAAAAAAAGGTAGATGTAGTTATAAGTGATGCCTCTCCAAATATAAGCGGTTATTGGGATGTAGACCACGCTCGTTCAATTGATTTGGTAACAACTGCCTTACAAATAGCTACTGAGATGCTAAAAGAGAGAGGGAATTTTGTAGCTAAGGTATTTTATGGAGATATGGTTGATGATTATGTAAATTTAGTTAAAAAATACTTTGAGAAGGTTTATATTACAAAGCCCCAAGCATCAAGAAAAGAGAGTGCCGAGGTCTATGTTATAGCCAAGAGATACACTGGAAAAAAATGGGAAGAAGAGGATAGAATAAAGAGAATTGAAAAATCTGAGAATGAGGATAACAATGAGTTATTAGCTAAAAAAATTAAAGAGATGAGAAAATTAAAATCTAAAAAATAAATTAAATAAAATTAATGTCTCTTATCTATGTGCATAACAGCAAACTATCTCATCATCCTTCTTATCTATCCTAACAAACCCAAACCTCTCAAATTGAATAATATCATCAACCTCTACCTTAGCAAAGTCCTTTTCAGCAAAGCCATCCTTTACTTCTCCATCTGGCATTAAAACTTTAACTTTAACGCTATCTTTTACAGGAATCCAGTGTATAATCTTAGCTTTATTTTTCCTTGCTATTTTAAAGTCATCTGAGTGATATTTAGCTAATGCAATATCATCAACCCTCTCAACAACTATGTTAAACAACTCCATCAACCTATACATCTTACCCTCTTTTAACTCATCCCCAACAACATAAACCTCCCCATCAAATATCAACTCTCTCTCACCAAATTCAGGTCTATCTGGATGCATTCTAAGTTTTAAAACTCTCCTATCAGCTCCTTCAATAACAAGCTTCTTAGGATTCCAAACAAAGAAAAATCTTCTTGCATCTTTATCTATAAACTCCTTGTTTATAGCATATAAATTTTCCCAAGAAAACTTAACATCTGCCTGTTTAATCCCAATTCTCTTCATCATCTCATAAATTGCCTCTGGCTTAATTCCTCTCCTTTTCAAAGCCCTTAAAGTTCCTAATCTAACATCATCCCATCCAGTGTAAAGCCCTTCTTTAATTCCCTTATACATTGATGAAGTGCTTAAAACAATATCCTCTATCTTCAAAATACCATAATGTATAAATGTAGGCATCTCCCAGCCAAAGTATTTATAAATATAAGCTTGCTTCTCAGTATTTACAATATGGTCTTTTCCTCTCAAAACGTGCGTCATTCCTAATAGATAATCATCAACAGGCACTGAGAAGTTCATTAAAGGATAAACGCAGTATTTATCTCCAGTTCTTGGATGTGGTGTTTTTTCAACTCTGAATATTGGAAAGTCCCTAATTGATGGGTTTTTGTGCTTTATATCTGTTTTTAATCTAACAGCAACATTTTCAAGCTCTCCATTCAACATTTTTTCCCAGAGTTCTAAGTTGTCCTCAATAGCCCTATCTCTACACTTACATGAGATTCCTTTATTTCTTAGTTCTCTAAATTCTTCTGGATTGCAATCGCATACATAAGCTTTACCCATCTCAATCAGTTTTTTACCATATTCGTAATAAATTTCCATTCTATCTGATTGTATAATGGTTTCATCAACTTTAACTCCCAACCATTCCAAATCCTCTTTAATCATATCATATGCCTCAGGCAAAACTCTCTTAGGGTCTGTATCTTCCAATCTTAGAATTAACTTCCCATTATATTTTTTAACAAAGTAATCGTTTAAAACCGCGGCTCTTGCATGCCCAATATGCAAAGGACCTGAGGGATTTGGGGCGAATCTCATAACCACCTTATCTTTGACATTTGGTAGTTCTAAATCTCTCTCCTTTTTTTCTTTCTTTTTAGTGTCTTCACCCAACTCCTCTAACTTTTTCTTAATTTCATCCAATGATAAATTATTAACTTCTTCAACAACTTTCTCAACAATTGGCATTATTTCTTTTACTTTACTTCTGTATTCTGGATTTTCTGATAAAAATATCCCTAAAACTGCCTTTGGATTTGCCTTTCCATTATATTTTATAGCATTTCTTAAAGCAATTGGTAAAATCATCTCTTCCACATTATCACCATTTACAACCATTAACTTTAAAAACCTTTATTGATTATTATGGAAAGGATACTTAAATGTAAGCAACAATAATATGATTAACAATTTTAAAAAGCTCATCCTTAATATTAAAGTAATCTGAGCAATAATAGTTAAATATATAAATATTGCAAAATATTATTGTGGTGAATATCAATGGAAACTGTCAAAAAAGTTATGGTTTTTGGCTCTGGACCAATAGTTATTGGGCAAGCGGCAGAGTTCGACTTTTCTGGCTCTCAGGCGTGTAAAGCTTTGAAGGAAGAGGGAATTTATACTATTTTAGTGAATTCAAACCCTGCAACTATACAAACAGATACGGACATGGCAGATAAAGTTTATTTAGAGCCACTACATCCTGATATAGTTGAAAAGATTATTGAAAAAGAAAGACCAGATGCTATTTTACCAACAATGGGCGGGCAGACAGGGCTTAACTTAGCTTTGGAATTGCATAGAAGGGGAGTTTTAGATAAATATGGAATTAAACTTCTTGGTTCAAATATAAAGACAATTGAAATAGCTGAGGATAGGGAGCTTTTTGCCAAGGCAATGGCTGAAATTAATGAGCCAGTTACAAAGTGTAAAGCAGTTAATTCCGTTGATGAAGCAGTTGAGTTTGCCGAAGAAGTTGGATATCCAGTTATTGTTAGACCTGCTTTTACCTTAGGGGGAACAGGAGGGGGAATAGCCCACAACAAAGAGGAGTTAATAGACATTGCCTCAAAAGGTTTAAAATACTCAATAATTAACCAAGTTTTAATTGATGAGAGCGTCTTAGGTTGGAAGGAGTTTGAGCTTGAAGTTATGAGGGATAGAAAAGACACCTGCATCATTGTCTGTGGTATGGAAAACATTGACCCAATGGGAATACACACTGGGGAGAGTATTGTTGTCTCTCCAATCCAAACACTGCCAGATGAATTTTATCAAAAGCTAAGAAATGCGGCTATAAAAATTATAAGGCACTTGGGAGTTGAAGGAGGGTGTAATATACAATTTGCAGTAAATAAGGAGATGACTGAATATAGAGTTATTGAAGTAAATCCAAGAGTTTCAAGGAGTTCTGCTCTGGCAAGTAAAGCTACTGGCTACCCAATAGCAAGAATAGCGGCTAAAATAGCAATTGGTAAGACGTTGGATGAGATATTAAATGATGTTACAAAGGAGACACCAGCAAGCTTTGAACCAACATTGGATTATGTGGTTGTAAAAATCCCAAGATGGCCATTTGATAAGTTTAAGACAGTGGATAAGAGATTAGGAACGAGTATGAAGTCAACTGGGGAGGTTATGGCAATAGGTAGGAGTTTTGAGGAGGCATTACAAAAGGCAATTAGAAGCTTAGATATAGGCAGGTTTGGTTTAATTGGAGATGGGAAGGATAAAGATTACAGTGATGAGGAAATAGAAGAAATTTTAAGGAATCCAACTGATGAGAGGATTTTTGTTATAGCTAAGGCATTGAAGAAAGGTTGGAGTGTTGAAAAAATAGCGGAGCTAACAGATATTGATGAGTTCTTCATTAAAAAGATTAAGAATATTGTTGATATGAAGAAAGAACTTGAGAAATTGAAAGAAGAAATTAAGAAATTGAATATCTAAGGAGATATCATGAAAAAAGAGACTAAAATAAGATTAATAATCCTAATGAACGCCATACTTGTAGCATTGACATTATTTGCTTTAATGACTGGAAGGATATTGGTAACTTTAGTTGGAATTGTGTGCATAATTAATGGACTTTTAGCTTTGAAGAGAGCTAAGGAAGAGTGAAACTATAAGAACTCTCTCTGAAATTAAGTAGATATTAAGAAAAACATAAAAAAGAACGTAGAGAGATATATTATGGTGATTTTAAATGGAATTCTTTAACAGGGAGGAAGAAATAAACAGCATTTTATCACTCTTAGAGGATGAACCTGATTTAATTTATTTTATTTATGGCCCTTTGAATTCTGGAAAAACCACTCTAATAAAGCATATTATTGAAAATAAGCTAACTGATGATTATAAGGTCTTTTATATTAATTTTAGAACTTATTTAATTTCAGAAAAAAGAGAATTTATTGAGGCAATTTTTACCACTAAAAAAGACAATCTATTTGAAAAAATTAAGGATAAATCAGAGGTTTTAAATCTAATAACTAAAGGAGCTAAGATTTTAACTGGCATTCCTATACCGGAGATTGAATTTGATAAACTCTTTGAAGAAAAAATAAATGATGCCTTTCAATATCTAAATGATATACTATTGAAGGTTAAAGAAAATGGAAAAAAACCAATTTTAATATTGGATGAGATTCAGATGATTAAAGATGTTGTCTTAAACGGGCAAAAATATTTATTAAAAGAGTTATTCCAATTCTTAGTTTCTCTAACAAAGGAGCAACATCTATGTCATGTTTTTTGTTTGAGTTCAGATAGTTTATTTATTGAGTATATTTATAATACTGGAGAACTAAAAGATAGAGCTGATTATATTTTGGTAGACGACTTTGATAAGAAAACTGCTTTAAGGTTTATTGACTTCTTATCAAAGAATATTTTAAATAAAAAACTCTCTAAGGATGATAAAGAGCTTATTTATTCTTATGTTGGAGGAAAGCCAATTTTAATAGTAAAAGTTATTAAAAAATTAAGATATAATGGCTTAGAAGAGATTTTAGATGAATTACTTAGAGATGAAATGCAAAAACTAAAATACTTTTTGGAAGATGTTGAAGAAGAAAATAAAGAGTTTTATAACAAGGTTGTTGATGCATTGAGATTGTTTAAAGAAGCCTATGAAGTTGAAGATATTAAGATAAACAAAAAGATTAGAGAATTTTTAGTTAAAAAGAACATCTTATTCCTAAATCCACAAAAAGGAATACTTAAACCCCAAAGTTATCTAATCTGGAATGCCATAAAAAGAGCTTTGTAATTATTGTAAAAATATTTTATGGTGATTACATGGATATGGAAAAATTGAAAGAAATATTATTAAAAGCAAAAAAACTGGGATTCTCTGATAAACAGATAGCTAATTTATTAGGAATGGATGAATTGGAAGTTAGAGAATTGAGAAAGAAGCTCAATATAATCCCACTGTATAAAATGGTAGATACCTGTGCCGCTGAGTTTGAGGCAAAAACTCCCTACTACTACTCAGCCTATGAGACCTATGTTTATAAAGAGCAAGATGAAAGCAACCCTTCTGATAGAAAAAAGGTTATAATTATAGGTTCTGGGCCAATAAGGATTGGACAAGGGATAGAATTTGATTATTCAAGTGTTCATGCCGTCTTAGCTTTAAAGGAAATGGGTATTGAGGCAATAATTGTAAATAACAACCCTGAAACTGTCTCAACTGACTATGATACCTCAGATAAGCTTTATTTTGAGCCAATAACATTTGAGGATGTATTAAATATTGCTGAAAGGGAGAAAGAAAAAGGGGAACTGTTGGGGATTATAGTCCAGTTTGGTGGTCAAACAGCGATAAACTTAGCCATGAAGTTAAAAAAAGCTGGAATTAACATCTTAGGAACTACTCCCGAAAATATAAACCTCGCTGAGGATAGGGAAGAGTTTTCAAAACTTTTAAAGAAACTAAATATCCCACAAGCAGAAGGAGGGACTGCATTTACTAAGGAAGAGGCATTAGAAATAGCTAAAAGAATTGGTTATCCTGTTTTGGTTAGACCTTCCTATGTTTTGGGAGGAAGGGCAATGCAAATTGTTTATAGTGAAGATGAGCTAATTGAGTATATGGAAGAGGCTGTTAAAGTTTCAGAAGAACACCCCGTATTAATTGACAAGTTCTTAGAGGATGCCATTGAGTTGGATGTTGATGCAGTATGTGACGGAGAGAGTGTTTTAATTGGGGCTATAATGGAACATATTGAAGAGGCAGGAGTGCATAGTGGTGACTCAGCGACAGTTATTCCACCACAAACACTACCAAAGGAGATAATCGATACAGTCATAGATTACACTGCAAAATTGGCAAGAGCTTTAAATATAGTGGGGCTTTTAAATGTGCAGTATGCAGTTAAGGATGGGGTTGTTTATGTTTTAGAAGCAAATCCAAGAGCTTCAAGAACTGTTCCTTATGTAAGTAAGTCAGTTGGAATTCCTTTAGCTAAGTTAGCCACAAAAGTTATGCTTGGTAAAAAGTTAGAGGAGCTGATTAAAGATTACGATGTTGAGGAAGTGGCTGAAAAGGTATGGATTTCCAAGCCAAAATATGTATCAATTAAAGAATCTGTCTTTCCATTCCAAAAATTGCCCGGTGTTGATCCTGTCTTAGGTCCAGAGATGAAATCCACTGGGGAGGCGATTGGGATAGATAAGGACTTTGGTAGAGCTTATTATAAAGCCCAGTTATCTGCAAACATGGAGTTACCAATCGTTGGGAATGTGTTTATTAGCGTTAGAGATAGGGATAAGAAGAATGTTGTAGAGGTTGCTAAAAAGTTGCATGAGCTTGGATTTACAATATATGCAACTGAGGGGACTGCAAAAGTGTTGAGAGAGTATGGTATACCAGCAATACTTGTTAAAAAGATATCTGAAAGTCCAAATGATAACATATTAAAGCTAATGAGAGATGGGAAAATACATTTAATTATAAACACTTCCTCTGGAAAAAAGGCAAAGTCAGATGGTTATTATATAAGGAGGGCGGCTGTGGATTTAGGTATCCCATATATAACTACAATCCCTGGAGCAAAAGCGGCAGTTAAAGCAATAGAGGCAGTCAAAAATGGGGAGTTAAATGTTTATTCCTTAGATGAGCTTGATGCAAGTATAAAAAATAGGTTTTAAGTTTAGATTAAAAGTAATATGAAGAAGAAGTTAAAAATATAGGAGTTGGAAGAAGGAAAGGGGTAATATCTCTACCTTTATGCACTAAGAATAATAAAAATGTGATGTTGTTTATACTTAGATACATGATAATCTTTTTAGATTATAAGCATATTGGAATCTTAAAATATTTTGAATAAACGGTGAAGTAGATGAAAATAGGAGTATCAACAAGTGTATTTTTAGATTCAGATAAAAATTTATCAGAAGCCCTTGAAATCTTAGAAAAAAAGGTGAAATATGTTGAATTGGGATGTGACGGAAATATGAATGTAATGTTAGATAACAATGTTGAAATTACCCAATCTTATGATTTAAAATACACACTTCACTGCCCATTAACCGACTTAAATCTTTCATCATTTAGAGAAAAAATAAGAAAAGTTAGCTTAGAGTTTGTAAAAGATATCTTAGAAACTGCTGTAAAAGTTGATGCCAACTTAATAGTTTTGCATCCTGGTTACTGCGTTTTTAAATATGATTATGAAAAGGCATTAAACTCATTAATAAAAAGTTTAAAAGAGCTGAATAACATCCAAGATGAGTTTAACATTCAGATAACTATTGAAAACATGCCCTCCTATGACATGTTTATGTTCAGAAAGCCAGATAAGGAGATTATTGAAAACTTGGGAGATTTGAAGATAACCTTTGACATAGGACACTCTTTTTTAAACAAAAATATCTCTGACTTTTTTAAAATATCTGATAAAATAGCCCACATTCACATCCATGACAACAGTGGGGAATTTGATGAGCATCTACCAATAGGTAAAGGAAAAATTAACTTTAATTATTTTAAAAAAGATTTAAAAAATATAAATGCCATAAAGATGATAGAGTTACAAAAAAAGAGTATGGAAGATTTGGACTTATGCATAAATAATTTAAAAGAACTTTTGAGGTAATAACATGGTAGAGAAAGTTTTAGAAATGGATGATTGGAAAGCTTATAAAATTCCCCACACAGTAGAGATTGATGGCATGGTTGAAAATACAAAGACATTAATAATTGAGTTTGAAAATAAAAGGAGAGTCTTATCGACAAGAGAAGGATTTAAAGAGGTTAAATTTGTAGGAAACCATTCAATCCCAGTTCCATTTTGGGATAAAGTTCATAACTACAAGGACTATGAAAGTCAGGTTTTAAAAAAGATTGGCATTAAAAAGGAGGATATAGCTTTGTTATCAACTGGGGCAAATATGGACAATTTAGCAGTTGCAAAAGAGGAGTTTGATGAATTTTATGTTGTTACCTTTACAACTGCTGGGGCTAAATATAACGCAATAAGATTGGGGGATGAAGAGGCAGATTATATTGAGAAGGACTTTAAAACCTACAAAATAGTTGATGGAAAGATAGTTCCAAAAGATAAGGTAGGGACAGTAAATATTATTTTAATAACAAATGCCAATCTAACCGATGGAGCTATGGCAAGGGCAATAATAACCATTACAGAGGCAAAAACAAATGCCTTCCAAGAGCTAAATATAAGAAGCACAAAACATCCAGAGCTTTTAGCTACTGGAACCGGGACAGATAATATAATTGTTGTTAAAGGTTTTGGTAGAGGGGTTGATTACACAGGAGGACATACAAAGATGGGTGAGATGATAGCAAAAGCAGTTAAAAGGAGTGTTATTGAGGCATTAATAAAACAGGATGGGATAAATATTGAAACAATTTAAATAATTTTCTAACTCTTGACTATCATAGAAATTAAGATTAAATTTATTAAATTTTTTTTAGTTTTAGAGTTGGATGCAAGTAGATTTAAGTTGAATAAAGAGGTGTTTTTTATGAAGTTTTTTAATAGGGAGAAAAAGATTAAGGAAGTCCTCTCTATTATTGAGGGAGATCCAAATTTAGTTTATTTTATTTATGGACCTATAAATAGCGGTAAAACAGCTTTAATAAATGAGATAATAAACAATAGGTTAGATAAAGATAAATACATTGTATTTTATTTTGATTTGAGAGAAATCTTCATCTCTAAATACGATGACTTTATTGAGGTTTTGTTTGAGGAGTATGATGATGATAAAAGCCCGATAGAGGTTATTAAGGCAATTATTAATGACTTACCTTCATTATATGGAATTCCTATACCAAAAAATACATTAAATGAGATTTTTAAAAAGAAAACCACTAAAAATGTTTTTAGGTATATAACTAATGTATTAATGGATATTAAAAAAGAAGGAAAACAACCAATAATTATTATTGATGAACTACAAAAAATAGGAGATATGAAAATTAATGGATTTTTAATTTATGAGCTTTTTAATTACTTTGTCTCCTTAACTAAGCATAAGCATCTATGTCATGTTTTCTGCCTAAGTTCGGATAGTTTGTTTATTGAGAGGGTTTATAATGAAGCAATGTTATATGGTAGATGTAAATATATCTTAGTTGATGATTTTGATAGAGAGACAGCTTTAAAGTTTATGGATTTTTTATCTGAGGAGATTTTAAATAAAAAACTACCTAATAATGAAAAGGAGTTAATATATTCCTATGTAGGGGGGAAGCCAGTTGATATAATTTATATTATTAATGAGTTGAGAAATAAGGAGTTAATGAATATATTGAATTTTATGCTTAAAGAAGAAACTCAAAAACTAAAATACTTTTTAGAGGATGTTAAAGAAGAGGATGAAGAACTTTATAAAAAAGTTGTTGATGCACTAAAAATATTTAAGGAAAATTATGAAATTGAAGATATAACAATACCTAAGAAAATAAGAGAATTTTTAGTTAAAAGAAATATCCTATTTTTAAATCCAATAGAAGGAACTCTAAAACCACAGAGTTTTTTAATCTGGAATGCTATAAAAGAAATTTTATAAATTATAAATTAAGCACCAAACTTCTCATTTCTTCCAGTTAAATCTAATAATATTTTCATTACATGCTCTCCTTTAATCCAGTGTAAAGCTCCCTTAGCACATGCAAATTCATTAAACTCTGTAACATCATCAACTCTAACACTTTTCCCCCAGATAACTATTGGAATAGGGTCTGCTGAGTGGTCTTTCATCTCTACTGGTGTTGAGTGGTCTCCAGTCAAAACAAAATAAACATCATCTTTATTTATATGTTCAAATACATAGGAAAGCATTCCATCTATCTTTTCCAAAACCTCTTTTTTCAAATTGTAATTACCGTCATGACTTGCCTCATCAGCCCCTTTAACATTTACTATAACAAAATCATAATCTTTTAATGCCTCAACCAACGCCTTTGCCTTGCCCATAAAGTTTGTTTTTGGCGTTCCAGTTGCTCCTTCAACCTCTATAACATCCAAGCCAATCATTTTAGCAATACCTTTTATTAGTCCAGTTCCGCAAATACAAGCTCCTTTCATATTGTATTTTTCAGAAAACTTCTCTATCTTTGGAACTACGCCAGCCCCTCTTGGTAGTATAATGTTAGCTGGAGGTAAGCCCTTTTTTCTCCTCTCCTCGTTTATTGGGTGATTGTTTAACTTCTCATAAACAATCTTTAAAAGTTTATTTAAAATCTCTGCTGTTCTCTTTGCCTCTTCTGAATCATCCAACGGCTTTATCTCGCTAACTTTAACACCCTCTTCATGTGGGTCTCCATCGCTAACTTTGTGAGATAAACCTTTTCCTCTCAAAACCAAAGCCCCTCTATATCCTTTTGATGATTTAAAAATAATCTTAACTCCATCAATCTCCAAACCATCAATCTCTTTCTCCAACACCTTTGCTTCTTCTGGGCTTATTCTTCCAGCCCTTCTATCTAAAACAACAAAGTTCTCATCAACAGTGGCAAAGTTGCATCTAAAAGCTACATCTCCCTCCTTCAACTCTAAACCAACACCGTAAGCTTCCAAAGGACCTCTACCAGTATAAACCTCATAAGGGTTGTATCCTAAAATAGATAAATGGGCTGTATCACTTCCTGGTCTTACACCAATGTCTATGGCATTCATTAAACCACAAATTCCCTCTCTGGCAATTTTATCCATAGTTGGAGTTTTTGCCTCTTTTAGAGGGGTTAATCCCTTTTCATTAGGTCTATCTCCCAATCCATCTATAATAAAGATTACACACTTCTCTTTCATAATATCCCTCATGCAACTATAAATTTTTTGGATTCATTATCTTTTTTGTCTTCTTTATCGTTATTTTTATTTTTATTATTTTTTATATCCAATTGCATGCTTTCAATATCCTCATCCCCTACATATATAATGATATCTTCACTATTTTGATGTTTTATTTTGCATGGTTTTTTTATTCTACATTTTCCCATCTTCTTAGTTTTTACAGATTTATTTTTATTCTCATTTTTTAATTTGTGCAGTTGGAGTTTTATATAATATTCAAAATCATATAGTATATTTAAATAACTTGCATAGGCATCAAATGGAGTATCAAAATGGCTGAAATAGTTATGGACACTCATATCACTAAGCCCCTTAGTAGATTGGTAGTAAAGGTTATCACTTGTTTGTAATACCTTATAAATCTTATAAATCTCATCAAAGTTATTAAGTTTTTTTACTTCCTCATTTTCTTTTATAAATCTTCCAATGTCTTTTAACTTTTCAAATGATATCCTTTGCATTTTATTTCCTAACCATGCACTTACATCTCTTTCAGTGTCAGCCCACGATATTGTGGCAAATTCATGCACGTAAATCTCTCCTCTTGGTTCCAATCTATCAACAACCTCACTGACATTAACAACCTCTAAGTGTTCATGCTTAGCAATTTCTATGGGCAGATGTCTTAAAAACTCAAATATTCCGGTCTCTTTCCAGTGGTGCTCTCCAAATGTCTCATAATCCATATAGATGTTTATAACCTCCCCAGGGGTTGAAGCCAGCCAAATGGCATATTTATCAGCTGTTAAAGGATATTGGTCCCAATCCCTTGCTGAGAATCTAAAACCAATGTCATCACTCAACCTGTAATTTCTTAACAACACTTTCATACCATCTGGTGATTGGTATAGATAGTTTGGGCTTCTCCAATCTAAGATTTTCTCAGTCCCCTCTGTAAATATTGCCTCAAATCCCAAGTCCTTAACTACTTTTGCAATTCTGTTGTTGTATATCAATTCAGTATTTCTAAAAATATTGGCTTTAAAGTTAAATACATCTTTATACAACTCTCTATGCCTCTCAATATCTTCAATAAACTCCTCGTCATCCTCAAATAAGCTTGATAAAGAGTGGTGGTATGTCTCGGCTATTAATTCAACATTTCCGGTCTTTACCAAATCCTTAAACAAATCTAAAACATAATCGTTAAACTCCAACGCCTGCTCTATAAAAACTCCGGTAATTGAATAATTAACTTTAAAGTCATGTTCATCAATAAGCTCTAACATTAATTCATTTGCAGGAATATAGCAATTATTTGCTACTTTATTAAAAACTTCCTTATTTAATTTTGTATCAACATATCTATCCCATAGAGTCGTTCCTTTTTTGTTTATCTCTTTATTTAACCTGTGTGGTTGATGAACCTCAAAGTTGAATGTTATTAACATGCTATCATCTCAAAAAATTTTTAATTATTTTAAATATTTTAATTTAATTTTTCAATTTAAATTTATGGAATAAATACCTCCTCATCTCTATAAACATACATGAGGAACATTGCATTACTCCAACCCAACGGCATTGCAGACATTGGAATGCCAAGGTCTTTGTGTATCTGCTCTGGAAACAACCCATTAAAACTATATTTTACTACCCAATCAAACAACTTCTTAGATTTTTGTGAATAAATATCTGCTCTATTATCATCTTTTTCTTTTAGAATCTTTGACAACCTTCTATAATACAAAGAAAGCCATAATGTAGTTATAATCCATGGATTCCCTCCAAAATAAACGTCATTAGGATACCTTCCAATTCCTCCAACCTTATATTTAAAAGCTTTTTCAATTGCCTCGGCTGTTTTTATCATCCTCTCATCATCAACGTTAATTAAGTTAAATGGATAACTTAATCCCAATATACTTGTATCTATCTCCTTATTTAATGGATTTATTGATTTAGCAAATCTTTCCTCATCCTTTAAATAAAATCTCTTTGGAACCTCTCTCTTTAAGAATTCAAGTGCCTTTTCCCAGTGCTTAACCTCATCTCTCTTATCAACCGCCTTACTCATACTGTAAGCACATTTCAATCCTCCATATACTGCCCCCATGGTATATGCAAAAACTCCAACTTTCTCCTCCCACAAATCAAAGCATTGTGTGAAGTTTAAAGCCGCAGAGCTTAAATAATTACCTGCCTTTTCAATGGTATCCCAATATCTTTTGACAAACCCTCTATCTCCACTTAATCTATACCTCACATCCATAGCCCACAATACCGAGCCAATTTGGTCAATTTGTAGGGCAGTTAATCTTGGATTTCCATTAACATAGTAATTTTGTAGCCATGAACCGTCAGGATTTTGAACCCTTGACATAAATTCAAAGAATTTATCTGTCCTCATTCCAAATAAGTTTAATGCAATTGCTATATAACTTCCATCTCTCCCCCATACATACCTATAATCTGGATGTAATGAAGGAGCGGCTATAATCCCCCCATTTTTATCACACAGCATTAAAAGAACCATTAAAGCCCTTTTAGCTATACAGTATATATTATTATTTGAGCAAAATTCAGGATGTAAATGCCTTCTTATATCTCCTATAACATTCCTCCAATAATTTAATGAGAGATTTTTAATATTTTCACTGTTGTTTTTTATAATTTTTAGTTGTTCTGTGATTAATGAAAAATCTCCATCAAATATTTGGGGGATTATATATATATTAAATGCCAAGCTTCTTTTTTTGTCAAGATTTATGTCCCAACATATTGCACTATCCGTCATTATCCCATGGCTTTCTTTGTGCTCTTTCAATATCCCATTTTCAATGTCTATGTATGCACTATTTTCACTATACCTATTCCCACATTGAAATGAATGAATCTTTTTATCACTCCCAATACAAAAAATATAATTTCCACCATATTTAATAATACAATCGTCTTCTTCTAAAAATCTTACAGTATTTTCTGTTGGATTTTCCCCAATCCTCAAATTTTCATAAAAGAATAATTTAAAATTCAACTTTTTATCAAGTTTATTTTTTATATACAGCCGTCTAATGATTACATTATGAGAGACAGGAACTAAATCTTTGATTGTTAATATTATCTTATCATCTTCCATTATGGTTTTAAATATATTCGTCTCCTCAATGTATTTTTGAGTTATGTCCCAATCTTCATCCCAGTGCCATTTTACCTTTTTATCATAGATTGCCAGAGCAGAGTCAAAAAAATGCGTCTCATAACCAACATGAGGATAGAAAATATAATTAATCTCCCCATAATTTCCAATTTTGGCTAATAAACTGTTATTTCCAACGATTCCCCCCATAATAATCACACAATAAACTTTTAATTATTACAATATTCTTTTTATAGCATTCCACGTTAAAAAAGATTGTGGTTTTAAAGTTCCTTCTACTGGGTTTAAGAATAAAATATTTCTTTTAACTAAATAAATATAAACTGGTTTTGGTATTTTGTCATCACTAATCTCGTAATTATCTTTGAACAACCTCAACGCTTCGATTATATCTTCTTTATTGATTTCAATAATTTCATCTTCAATATTAACTCTTGGTTTTATGTAATCTAAATCCTTTAAAAAATGTCTTAATTTCTGAATTTCTTCTTTAAGCATTTGGTCTAAAATCTCTTTTAAATCTTCGTATCTTAACTTATCTACGACTTTTATTATTAATATTGGCTTTCCACCAACGTAGCTATAAATTAGCTCTTTCTCATCATCAGATAGTTTTTTATTTAAAATCTCCTCAGATAAAAAGTCCATAAACTTTAAAGCTGTCTCTTTATCAAAATCGTCAACTAAAATATAGTCAGCCCTTCCTTCTAATTCCCCAGTAGTATAAACATATTCAATAAACAAACTATCAGAACTTAGGCAGAAAACATGGCATAGGTGTTGAACCTTAGTTAAGGCAACTAAGAACTGGAATAAACTCCATAATAATAATCTATTTCCATTTAATGTTATCTCCCTAATCATCTGTAATTCATCAAATATTAAAATTGGTTTTTTACCTTTTTCATTCAATTTAGCAAATAAATATTCAATATATTGATAAACATCTGCTGATTTATCTTTTTTATTAAAAATCTTATCAAAAAATGGTTTTGGTATTTTAATGGGCATGCCCAGGTAGTATTTGCTAATCTCTTCACTACCTCCAACCAACAAATCAGTTAATGATTTAACATATTCCCTAAAATCATCTATCTTTGATTTTTCATCCACTTCAAACAAACACTCAATAAAATTATCAACGTTTAAAATATTCCTCGTCCTAAAATCAATAAAAAATGGGACATACTTAGATTTATCTAACCTGTTGGTTATAATTTCCCTTATTAGGGTTGATTTCCCACTATTTAAAGGACCATAAATAAAATAAATATTATTTGGCTCTCCTTCAATAATAGATAAAATTTTATTAATTTCTTTTTCTCTATTGAAAAATTTCATAAAAAATCACCAAAAACTAATTTAAGTATATAACCTACTTTAATTTAATCACCCATTTTCTCCCATCTTTCAATACAAATATTTTGTCTTCCCTTGCAAGCCATCCAATAGCCATCTTTACAATATTTGAATTACACCCCTCTTTTCTTAAACTATCCTCTATTTGAGATAAACTTTTTTCTCCCTCTTCCAATAAATGATAGATTTTTCCAGCAGTTTCACCAATTTTTCCCCACATATCTTCCATACTATCGCCCCATCATCTTTATGGCTGTTTTATAAACCTCAACAGTTTCTTTTGCTATGTTATCCCAACTATACTTTTCATAAACATCTTTTTTGGCATTATTTACTATATAATTTTTAAACTCTTCATCAGATAAAACCCTATCAACCCCCCAAGCAATCGAATCAGGATTTTTTGGATAAACCCAAACACCGTTATATTCATGCCTTATAATCTCCCTTAATCCTCCAACTGAACTCACAACAACTGGTGTGCCAGCCGCCATTGCCTCCAAAGCTACAATACCAAACGGCTCATAAACCGATGGAATTACAACAACATCAGCTGATTTATATAATTTTTTTAACATCTCTCCACTAACAAACCCCAAAAAAATTACCTTGTGCCTAACTCCCAGTTGATAACATAAATCTTCCAAATAACCCCTCATATCCCCAGAACCAGCAATAACTAACTTTACATTATGCCTTTCAAGGATTTTTGGCATTGCCCTTATTAAATATTCAACCCCTTTTTGATATGTTAATCTACCAACAAATAAAATCATTTTTTCATCATCTTGAACGCCTATACTCCTCCTAAAATTTATCCTCTCCTCCAAACTCATATTAATATCAAACTCCCATGGATTTATTCCATTATAAACAACCCTAACTTTATCCTCTGGTGTATTAAATATAGAGCATATTTCTTCTTTCAAAGAATGACTTACAGTTATTACTTGACAGGATTCATAAGTTGAAAGGTATTCTATCGTGTGAATAGCTTTTGAATCATCTGAATACAGCCCCCCACATCTTCCTATCTCCGTGCTGTGTATTGATTGGACATAAGGCATTTTACAGGCATGCTTCAAATTAGCCCCAACAAAATGAGCCATCCAATCATGACAGTGAATTACATCGTAATTATCAACTCCCAAAATTCCCAATTTTTTTTCCATCTCCTCAGCCATGAACGTAGCCCAAGTTAAAAAATGTGGATGAGATATTGGTTTCACTCTATAAACATTAACTCCATTTATGTTTTCATATTCTGGCAAATCATACCCCACTGTTATAACATCTACCTCATGTCCATTCCTAACCAGCCCCTCAGCTAATCCCTTACAATGAACTGCTAAACCTCCAACTATCCTTGGAGGATATTCCCATGTTACCATAGCAATTCTCATAATATCATCTATCATGTTATTAAACTTTTTATACTTGTTCATAACATATATTTGTTATGGGTATAACTTAATTTAAAGATACCTAAGATTTTAATACTACCAAATAAAAATTTAATTAGGATATTATAAAAAGGTTGTGATAATTATGAAGATTGTAATACTCGCTCCTACAATAACGCCAATTGTTTCCTATGGTGGGTTGGGAGATGTAATGAGGGACTTACCAAAATTTTTAAAAGAAAAAAATAATGATGTCTTAGTTTTAACCTTAAATCATAACAATAGATATTTTTCCCTTCCATATGAAGTTATTAAAAAAATAAATGTTATTTATAAAGGAGCCAAAATTACATTTAATGTTTTAAAGACAAAACATCCAACAACTGGCGTTGAGTTGATTGTATTCAGTAATGAAAAAATCAATAACTTGGATGTTTGGGACCCAATAAAGTATGAGATTTTTGCTGACTTAGTTGTTGAGTATTTGGATGATATCAAAGATGTAGATGTTGTTTCAGGGCATGATTGGATGTGTGGTTTGGCAATAGCCAAATGCAGTGATATTTTGGACTTGCCAACAACTTTAACAATTCACAATGAGGCATTTAAGGGGGAGATGGTTGAATACAAAGGAGAAATTATGACATTTTTAGAGTTTGGGCTTAAATATGCAGATGCAGTTAATACTGTAAGCCCCACACATGCTGAGGAAATAAAAAACTATCCTTATATTAGAAAGCACATTAAAGATAAGCCATTCCATGGAATTTTAAATGGAATTGATATTGATGAATACGACCCAATGAGGATAATCGAAAGGATGTGTAATCTCTCAAACAACAAACTCGACCCGAGAAATTACGCGTATATCTCCCCTTACTCAGCTGAGGATGCTCATGATGTGAAACCAAAAATAAAATATTCATGGTTTTATAAGGGAGGAGTTTATGAATACGTAGAAGATTGGAATAAAATTGAGAAAGGAATATCAGCCACTGATGTAGAGGTCTGTGGTGGATTAGATGGGGATATAGAAACCCCGTTAATTGGGTTTGTTGGTAGAGCGACATATCAAAAAGGTTTTAATACGATGTTTGAAGCAATTCCTGAACTTTTGGAGAGACATGATATAAGATTTGTATTTTTAACAAAGGGAGATAAAGATATTGAGAATAGATTAAAAAATCTTGCAAATGAATATGACGGGAAGATATTGGCTTTGGTAGGTTATTCTCTCCCATTATCATCTTTGGTGTTTGCCGGAAGTGATTGGATAATTATGCCATCATATTGGGAGCCATGTGGTTTGGTGCAAATGGAAGCGATGGCATACTGCACTCCCGTCATAGCCACAGAAACTGGGGGGCTTAAAGATACGATAATTCCTCTCCACCCAAATCCTAATGAGCGTCCAAATTTTGATAAGGCAACAGGTGTTTTATTTAAAGTTCCAGATAAGTTGGGGCTTATGTGGGGTGTTGAACATGCATTAAATTGGACATTTTACAAGGTTAAGGAGGCTTGTATGTTTATGCAGTATTTAAGATATGAATGCCCCGAACATCCTTATGATGAAAACGCCCCATTATCTATGATGATGAGAAACTGTTATTACCACGTGCTTAGAAATTTAAGCTGGCAGAACTCTCCATCTATAAGAAAGTATAAGGGTTTGTTTGGAGGAGCCATTTATAACCATTGCTTGAAATAATAAATTTAAAATATTTTGGGGGGAAATATGCTGAGGTATGATTATGAAAATGCTTTAAAAGTTGGGGAGATAAGCTTTGAAGATGTCAATAAAGTTGATTTTTATAATGCATATCTAAATTTAATGGAAAAGCTAAATAATGGGACTATTGGATTTAGAGATGTGATATATAAAGAAGATTTAAATAAATACAAATCTTTAAATGGATATGAAAATGTTGTGGTTGTTGGAATGGGGGGCTCTATATTAGGAACTATGGCTATTTATTATGCAACATTCCCATTTGCCAATAATGCATACTTTATAGACAATAGCGACCCTGAAAAAACGCTTTCAATATTAAAAAAAGTTGATTTAAACAATTCAATAATTTATATTATTAGTAAATCAGGCAATACATTGGAGACATTGGTTAATTATTATTTAATAAAAAAGGAAATAGAAAAACTAAATTCATTTGAGGGTAAGATTGTTTTCATAACAAATGGTGGGAAATTAAAGAGAGAGGCAGAGAAAAATAATTATGAGATACTGTCAATTCCCGAAAATGTTCCTGGAAGGTTTTCCGTCTTTACAGCTGTTGGTTTAGCCCCTTTATATTCTTTGGGAGTTGATATATCAAAAATATTGGAAGGGGCAAGAGTGATGGATAAAATCTGCCAAAATGAAGATATTTTAAAGAACCCTGCACTTTTGAATGGGGTTATACACTACCTTTATGAAAAAAAAGGAAAGGATATTTCGGTAATTATGAGTTATGTGGAAAGTTTAAAATATTTTGGAGAGTGGTATAAGCAACTTATTGGGGAGAGTTTGGGAAAAAAAGGGAATGGAATTACTCCAATGTTATCAATTGGTGCAAAAGACCAACACTCTTTATTACAGTTGTATATGGATGGGAAGAAGGACAAGGTTATTACTTTTATCACTACTGAAACATACAGGTTGGATAAAGAAATAGAATTTGAAGATTTAAATGATGAAAAAATATCTTGTATGTATTCTGATGTAATTAAATATGAGCAAAAAGCCACAGAAATTGCCTTAACAAACAATAAAGTCCCAAATATTAAAATAACTCTTGACGAAATAAATGAGATGACGATGGGAGCTTTGTTGTATATGTATGAGATGCAAGTGGGTTTTATGGGGGAGCTTTATAATATAAACGCCTACAATCAGCCAGCAGTTGAAGAAGAGAAAAAAATATGTTGGAAACTACTTAAACAGAAATAAATTAATGCGTGATAATATGGATATAAAAAATTTTGTTGAGAGGATAAAGGAAACTAACCTTTTCACTGCATATAATACAAATGTAGATGCAATAAAATATTTAAAAGGGGAGGATGTGCAAAAATTGGTTGATGAATTTAACCATAAAGATATAATAAAAAGAATGGAGGAGTATCCAAGAATTATTGAAGAGCCATTAGATTTCGTTGCAAGGTTGGTTTATAGCATAAAGACGGGAAAACCAGCAGAAGTTCCAATAAAAGATGATAAAAAACTACATGAGTGGTTTAACAAAATTAAATATGATGAGGAAAGAATGGGAGGACAGGCGGGGATTGTCTCTAATTTAATGGCTACCCTAAGGTTAAATAAAATAATTGTCTATACTCCCCTTTTATCAAAAAAACAGGCAGAAATGTTTGTTGATTATGATAATTTGCTTTATCCATTGGTTGAAAATGGGAATCTTGTATTAAAAAAGGTTAGGGAAGCTTATAGAGAGAAAGACTCAATAAAAATAAACAGGATATTTGAATTCAAAAAAGGTCTTAAATTTAAGTTGAATGGGGAGGAAATAACTGCCAAGCAATCCACAAGGTTTATTGTTGCTTCAAGACCAGAATCTTTGAGAATTGAAGTAAAGGATGATGTTAGGAGGTTTTTACCAGATATTGGTGAGATGGTAGATTGTGCATTTTTATCTGGTTATCAGGCAATTAAAGAAATATATAAAGATGGAAAGACGGCAAAATATTATTTTGAGAGGGCTAAGGAGGACATAAAATTATTAAAAAAGAATAAAAACATAAAAACCCACTTGGAATTTGCATCCATACCAAATGTGGAGATTAGAAAGATGGTTGTTGATTATATTTTAAGTAGTGTGGAAAGTGTAGGAATGGATGAAACAGAAATAGCTAATGTTTTGCATATTTTGGGATATGAAGAGTTAAGTAACAAAATTTTGAAAGATAGTTTTGTTGAGGATGTCATTGAAGGGGCTAAAATTTTGCTCAATAAGTTTAAAAACTTGGAGATTGTCCAAATTCATACAATTTATTATATATTATTTGTTTGTAGAGCTGACAATCCTTTATCTAATGAAGAGCTTGAAGAGTGCTTAGAGTTCTCTACAATATTGGCATCAACAAAGGCAAAACTTGGAAATATAAAAAGTATAGATGATTTATATGAAGGTTTAAAAGTTCCTCACAACAAGTATGGGGACTTGTTAAAAGGCATTGTCAATAAATTTAATAATGACAATTATAAAATTGCTCTATCCCCTTCAAGATATGTTGAAAAGCCAAAATCAACAGTTGGATTAGGAGATACAATATCAAGTGGGGCGTTTGTTTATTATGTCTCATTATTGAAGAAAAAGAATGAAGTAAGAAACAATTAATTTTTTATTTCTTCAAGGTTTTTACTCCTTTTTTAGTCCCAACTAAAACCTTATCTACCTTTGTGAATATACCATTCTCAACTACTCCTGGGATGTTATTTATCTCTTTTTCAAGCTCAACAGCATCATCAACTTTCATAAACACATCTATAATCATATTCCCATTATCAGTTATAACCGGTCCTCTTTTCCTCTCTCCCAACCTAATAACTGCCTCTCCACCCATTTCTGATAAAGCCCTCATCACAACCCTATATGCTGATGGAATAACCTCCACAGGTATTGGGAACTTCTCCCCTAATTTTTTAACTAATTTACTTTCATCAACTAAAACAACAAACTTATTTGCATTATAATCCACTATCTTCTCCTGAGTATGACAACCTCCTCCTCCTTTTATTAAGAAAAGGGTTTTTTTTTCAACCTCATCAGCTCCATCAAATGCTATATCGACATCATACTCATCCAATGTAACTAATGGTATTCCATACTGCATAGCCAACATTTTCGCCTCAAATGATGTAGGAATTCCAAAGACCGTTAATTCCTCCTCTTGAATTCTATTTCCAAGTTCTCTGATAAATAACGCTGCTGTTGAGCCAGTTCCCAACCCAATAACCATCCCATCTTTAACCAACTTCACAGCTTCCTTAGCTACCTTTAATTTTAAATCTTCATTTGACACAGTTATCCCTCTCTTATATTTTTAGCATAGTTCTGGTAAAAAGAGGTTGTATAAATGTTTTTCTTATCTAAAATTATAAAAATAAATTAAATTAATAAATGTCAAATATCTCTCCTAATGTAATTTTTTTATTTGTCTTAACCAATTCTGGGATTCTTCCTTTAAATCCTAACTTATCTTTGAAAACAACAAAAACCCCATCTATTTTTTCTATTTCATCCGCTTTTTCCAATGCATTATTTATTATTTCCTCCTCATCCCCGCCTCTTGAAGCGTTACATATAGCTGTCGCAGCAGCGTCTGCAATGGCTGAGCTTTTAGCAAAAACAGTTACAGCGTCTGCCTCTCCAAAACTTACTGAATGCCCAACAGTTGCAGAGGATGTGCAAACTCCATAAATATCTTTGATTTTTTCTTTTTTTAATTTGAATCCAACTTCTCCCGTAATCTTTGAATTTCCTGCATATAACCCAACAATAACATCTTTTTTAGACCTTAAACATATGTCTCCACCATTTTCAGCAATTACATTTTTTGCATTAAGATTTTTAACTAATATTTCAGCTATTGCACCGGCAACGCTTGCCATAGGTCCTACATTGGCAATTTTTCCAGATGTAGCCATCAATTTAACAATCTCTGGGGCATCATCTTCTACATCAACAGGAAAATACGATGTTAAAAAATAAGGGTTTTTTAATATGTATCTCTCCAAATCTAACCTATTTTTTAAGATAATCTCCGCTGCCTTTTTAAAATACCTTTTATTATCAACTTTTAGAAGTAGGTTTGTCTCTTTTATTATAATTCTTTTTTTAAACCACACCATAAAAATTCCCTTATTTTAAAAATTCTTTATAATATTTTTCTGCTATATCCCCAAACACTGGAAATTTATACTTCTCCCCATTATAAGCTTTAACCATTCCAACAATCCATAAGACAATGATAAATATATTTATTAACGCGTAGATTATTTTTCCAATTACTGGAATTATTGAAATAATAACAGCAATTATATTTAAACTTAGGAATGTTATAAATGACTGCATAGCGTGAAATCTTATAAAATCGTCCTCTTTCTCCAAAAGTAAAAATATTAACCCACTTATCCAACCCAATAAATAACATAAAACTCCCTCTATATTCCTACTTAATCCCAAAGCCATAATTTCACCATGGCATATTGTCATCATTAGCACAAAACAAAAGTAAAATTAAATAAAACCAAATAAAACAAATTTGGAGATGCATGATATATAAATCATATATATAAAATTATAAATCCCATTATAAAGTTATAAAATTGAAATTAAAATAAATTAAATAAATTTTATTAATTCCCTTATTGCCTCTTCTACATTCTTTGCTTTAACCACACCAGAAGCTAATAAAACACCCTCAGCCCCTAAATCAAGAGCCGCTTTAACATCCTCCCCCTTAGATATTCCAGCCCCGCATAGGACTTTAACATCTTTGTTTATCTCTTTGACTGCCTTGACAGTCCCTTCAACAATCTCAGGGTTTGCTTTTGAGACAGGAATTCCTGTCCCTATAAGTTCTGGGGGTTCAACAGCAATGTAATCGGGGTTTAAGGTTGCAACCGCTTTGGAAGTGTTTATATTATTTGTGCAGACAATTGTCTCCAATCCCAAATTTTTGCATTTATTTATAACTGCCTCAATATCAGCCAATAGCATCCTCTTCTCCGAGTGGTTTATTAAACTCCCCCTACAACCGCAATCTTTAACTGCCTCAGCCAATATATGTCCTGTGTAACTTCCAGGGTTTATGTTGTCAATATGTTGGGCATATACTGGAATATTAACATTTTCAACAATCATCCTCAAATCTACAAATTGAGGAGCCACTCCAATGGTAATTCCACTCTCCTCACTAACTTTCTCAGCAATTTTAGCTATCTCCAAACCTTTATTTCCAATACTCTCCTTGTATGTCTTGTAGTTAATTACAATTAACATATCTCTCACCGTGAGAACATGATAATTCAGATAGATGATTATTTTATAGGGATGATATTTAAAGGTAATCAATTGGTTAGAAATACAATCCCCCTTAAAAGTGATGAAATATTCAAGTTTATAAATGGGAAAGTTATTGATAATCCAGAAGACGAATATTTAAAAGTGGCAGAGATTATATTAAAACTGTATTTTGCAGAGATTGACGACAAAAAAGCCAGGGAGATAATAAATTATAAATTAGAAGTTCCTGCCTTTACAAAAAAGGTCTTAGATGTTGTTAAAGATGTAGAATTTGGAAGTGTAATAACTTATGGAGATATAGCCAAAAAACTAAACACTTCACCAAGAGCAGTAGGAATGGCTTTAAAAAGAAATCCTTTACCGTTAATAATTCCCTGCCATAGAGTTGTTGCTAAAAATTCTTTGGGTGGCTATTCTTATGGATTGGATAAGAAAAAATTTGTCTTGGAGAGGGAAAGGTTAAAGAAATTATCCAGATATTAAATACAAAAAGAGAATATAAAAAGATTAAAAAATTTTTTGGTATGAGAGCATGATAATAAGAAAATTCACATCTAAGGATTTGGATGAGATTGAAGAGATTGAAAAGGAGGCATTTAAAAATCCCTACCCAACAAGCTTAATTTTAGGAATATGGACAATGTATCCCAACTGTTTTTATGTGGCAGAGTTTGATGGGAGGGTTGTTGGCTATATTTTGGGTAGTATGGACTGGGGAAATGGGCACATTGTTTCATTAGCTGTAAAAAAGGAATATAGAGGTTTAGGGATTGGAACAGCCCTATTAAAAACTTTGGAGAACTATTATTTTAATGTTGCAAACTGTAATTATATAGTTTTGGAGGTTAGGGTCTCAAACATTGTTGCAAGAAAATTTTATTATAAAATGGGTTATAAAGATAGGAAACTACTTCCAAAATACTATGAAGATGGAGAAGATGCCATATTGATGATAAAAAAGAAACCAAATGCTAAGGGACCATTAATAATAACGTTGTGGTGATTTAATAAAAATAATCAAATAATAATGATTTAAGAAGTATTGCTTCCTTTGGAAGCAATGCATCTTGGGTATTCCGAACAGCCTTTTAAGAAAATCCTGGGGAAAAGTTGGGGTATCCCAATAGGGGCGTAACCCCTATGGAATAATAACTCTGTGGTGATTTAAATGTTGGTAATTCCAGCAGTTGATTTAAAAGGTAAAAAATGCGTCCAACTAATTCAAGGAGACCCAAATAAAAAGCATTTAGAGTTAAACAATCCAGTAGAGGTTGCTAAAAAATTTGTGGATGAGGGGGCTGAGTATCTACATATAATTGATTTAGATGCCGCATTTGGGACGGGAAATAATAGAGATGTTATTAAAAGTATTATAAAAGAGGTTAATGTTCCAGTAGAGGTAGGAGGAGGAATTAGAAGCTTAGATATAGCAAAAGAGCTAATTAACTTGGGAGTTGATAGGGTTATAGTTGGAACCAAGGCAATTTTAGAGCCAGAATTTATAGAGGAGTTAAATAAAGATATTGGGAAGGATAAAATAGTTTTAGCTGTTGAATGTAAAGATGGAAAGGTTGTTGTTAAGGGTTGGAAAGAGAAAATAGATAAAACTCCAATAGAGGTTATTAATGACTTTGAGGATAAGGTTGGATATATTTTATTTACAAATGTAGATGTTGAGGGTTTGTTAAAAGGAATAAATGTTGATATAATTAAAGAATTAATTGAAAATACCAAAATTCCAATCATTTACTCTGGCGGGGTTACAACCTTAGATGACATAAAAGCTTTAAAAGAGATTGGAGTTTATGGGGTTGTTATTGGCTCAGCACTTTATAAGGGTTTGATTGACTTAAAAGAGGCATTAAAAATAAGTAAAGAGTAATTTAAAGTAAAAAAATAAATTTTTTATTGCAAATCAACATACACATCTCTTCCCTCATCTATTGCTTTTAGAATTTCTTTTCCAACCTTTGTTTTTTTGTTTATCCTCACAGTCCCATCATTCCTCACAGTTACAGTTGTTAATAACTTCCCATCTATGTAAATCTTTATGTTTTCCCCTGCAAAGTCCTCCCCAACATCTACAACCACATATTTATCTGTCTCATAAATCTTTGTTGCTTCAAGCTCATTCACATACTCATACCTTCTATATATTTTTTCCATGTCTTTTTCTTCCTCTTTTTCCTTCTCTTTAACTGAAATCTTTAATCCAAGCATGTCCTCTAATTTTGATATCTCTCTACCTCCCTTACCTATAATAGCCCCAACATACTTCTCTGGAACAATTAAATCAATTGAGTTGTCTCCTGTAACCTTTACCATTGGCTTGGCTTTTCTTGGAAGAAGCTTTTTTAATATCTCCTCTAACTTCTCCTCAGCGTATCCATATATTGGAGCTTTTTTCCCCTCCTCATCTTTAATTGGCATAACAACAACTTGCTCCCCATAGGTGTAGATTTCATACTCAACTCTTCCTGTCTCAAAGTCCTTAACTTCAATAACAGGTCTTGCTAAATCTTCCTCAACCATTCCATAAGGCACTTTAACTGTAAAATCTATTTCATAAACCTTCTGTATCTTCCCATCTTTTATAAAGATTACCGTATCAACAACTTGTGGGATAACTCCAAGCTCAACCCTTCCAATCAATCTCTGTATAGCGTCTATTGGTTTTGATGCATGCACAACCCCAACCATTCCAACTCCTGCCATCCTCATGTCTGCAAATATCTCAAAGTCCCTCGTCTTTCTAACCTCATCGTAGATTGTGTAATCAGGTCTAACCAATAATAGGATATCGCACGTCTTTTCCATATCTCCCTCCAATGGTGCATATTGAGTTATCTCCTTACTAACTTGCAAGTCCCTTGGACTTTCCATCGTCTTGACTACTTTTCCTTGATTTTTGTAAAATTCAGCCAATGCCGCTACGAACGTTGAATTATGCACAATTATTGGGGTTTCATTTATTATAAAGTTATGATATGGCACTTCTATATCATATACAAAGTCATTATAGTCAATTTCCTCTTTTTCAACAATTTTGTCCCAGAAGATATTTTTATTTAGTATTGCCATTAAATTTGAGAGGCACGTCTCAATTTTATTTAATCTTTCATAATATTCTTTACAAATCTCGTCAATATATTCAGATAATGATATTAAGTTTGGAAGTTTCTTTTCTTTGAATAACAATCTCTTCATATCTGGGCTTAATACTTCTGATTTGAACTTTATAAATGGAGCATCCTTTATTTTATCCAATATTTCATTTAATTGCTCATAAGTAGTTTTCCAATTCATTAAAGTATCTTCTAAATCAAACTCTTTATTAAACTCCTCTAAGTATTTTATTATGGTTTTTAATGTTGGTTTTCTTTTATTGGAGAGATATTTGCTAAATGCATTGTGGTCTATATTATGCTCTTTGCAGAATTTCTGTTTATTAACTGTCTTTAATAATTCATCTAATCTTTTTATAACATCTTTCCAATCTTTTAATGTTGAATTTATATGTTTGAGAGCTTCAATTTTCTCTTTGTATGCCACATAGTTTTTATACATATCAATTAATATATTTAAGTGCATTTCTAATCTTTCTATTGAGTATTCATTTTTCTCAGCATTATCTATATATCCACCCAACAACTCATACAATTCCTTTAAAACATTTCCAACTGGGACTGTTCCTACATTTGGATTGCTCTCTTTGTTTAAAAACCTTTCAAATCCAGCAACTTTAAATCTTGGTTTTATTATGTTGTAGAATTTATTAATGTCCTTTGAATTTTGTATTAATATCCTGTAATATACATTATCTCCAATTTTTTTCTCTTTTAGGAATGGAGTAATGCCCAACCTAATCAATAGGTAATATATGCCATTAGCAAACTCCTTGCTTGCCGTTGCTATTTCAATACCCCTCTCTCCAATGTAGCCATCTCCTTCAAACACTCCCCTTATAAATGCTGATATTATATTTTTATTACTCTTAAATATGATTCCTGGAACTTTTAATGTTTTTGACTTTTTACTCTCTGGATATCCAAGAGCTTTTAAAACCAGATATATAGTTTTTGGATTTCTTATTCTTAATCTTCCTCTGTCAGCAAAGTAAAACTCATTCTCTTTAATGTCAAACACTTCCATCATCAATTTTTTATAATGCTGAATTAATCTTTCATCTAAATTATTAAATTCAAGATTTCCTCCACTACCTTCTGCCCACAACAATCCTAATAATTCAGCAAAGTTTTCATCTAATTTTATATTTGGCTTTATTTTTCTTGATTTTATATTATTATTCCCTTTGTAGTAAATATATTTAATTTTGTCAGTATCATTAACTTCACTTACTGGTTTCTCATCTCCATTCTCCAAAATTGCATAAAATTTGTTTCCTTCTCCAATATTTTTAATTAAATCCACAATGTTGAGTTCTATATCTTTTCCTTCAATATCCAAACTTTTAACTACACCAATAACATCTCCAACATCTAAGTTTTTAACTTCTCTCCACCCAACAAACCCATCTTTAATGCATAATATTGGATGTCTTTCAGTTAAAATTAACTCTCTTCCCAATCTTGTTTTAATTTTTATTAATCTACTCTCCTTTCTCTTGTAAGTCTTAATAATTGGATTTTCCATAATCTCATTTAACCCAACTGACAAGACATAGTCCCCTAATTTTAACTCCTCTATATTTTTAAATGTTCCATCTGGCAATAAAACCCTTGTTCCTCTTGGCAAACACTTCCCACTTCCAGGCGGTCCAGAGACAAAGATTCCCTCTGCTCTCTCTTTTAATCTTTCTAATAGCTTATCTGATAACTCGTAGTCATCTAATGAAGCTTTAACTACTGGTCTAACTGCTGTAACTTCCAATGCCTCAGAGAACGGAGGTCTTGCAATTGAAATCCTAATATTTCCTAATTGAATAACAGTAGCCCCCTTTCTCTGAATTTCAAAGAATCCATTGTTTTGTTCAGCATACTTTATAATATTGTCAATAATATCCTCCATTTCTTCCTTTGTTAGTTCTTTGTCTCCTATTGGAACAAGTTTAACAGCTCCTGGCTTTCCTTTTTTAGCATAAGGTAAGCAACCTTCTTTTAAATGCACAGACATCGTTTCTTCATCGAAGTATTTATTTAATACAAGCTCTACCTCTTCCTCAACACTTTCTAAGTAATACGCTTCAATCCCCTGTGCCTTAGCTAAGTTATACTGAATCCAGTCACTTGTTAATAATATAGAGTTTGTTTCTTTTGCCACTTTTCTAATCATCGCATCTATCTCTCCACTTTTTGCTAAAAATATCTCCTCTCTTGTAGGTCTCTCCCCATAGTATTCAACTTTAATATTGTATTCATTAGCTTTTTCCACTAACTTTCTAAGCTCCTCTATTCCTTTATATCCTATCTCCCTCCCCCTATTTGCTTGAAATTCTAATTCAGAAACAACTGCCTCAGGGATTACTATGGTTGCATCTTTCAACTTTCCTTTTTCAATAAGTTCAGTTATTCTACCATCTATAACCACACATGTATCAACACAGACCTTTTTTCCAACTAAATCCAATTCGTCAATAGATTTCATTTCTAACTTTTTTCTCTCTTCAAGATTCATAACCGTCACCTTTAATTCTTAACCTTATGATATGATAATGACTTTGATAATTTTAACAAATATATAATAAACTTCTTATAAGTATTATTTATATTATTTAAATGATTTTGGCATTTAAACATTTTTTCTTAGAGTTAAACATTTTTTAAATAAATTAATATCCCTTATCAAAAATTTTTACCTCTATAAATATTTTTCGATTTGTGGTAAATAGAAAACTTAATTACTACCATAAAAAGATAATATAATAATTGTTGTTAATAACAAAAATTGAGGGTGAGATTGTGAAATTCGGTATTGAATTTGTTCCAAATGAACCAATACAAAAACTCTGCTACTATGTCAAGTTAGCTGAGGACAACGGATTTGAATACTGTTGGATTACAGACCACTACAACAACAGAAATGTTTACATGGCTTTAACAGCTATCGCAATGAACACAAACAAAATTAAGTTAGGACCAGGAGTTACAAACCCATACGTTAGAAGTCCAGCAATAACTGCCTCAGCAATTGCAACATTGGACGAGTTATCAGGAGGAAGGGCTGTATTAGGTATAGGTCCAGGAGATAAAGCAACATTTGACGCTTTAGGAATTGAGTGGGTTAAACCAGTTACAACATTAAAAGAATCAATTGAGGTTATAAGGAAGTTATTAGCTGGGGAGAGGGTTTCATTTGATGGAAAAGTTATTAAAATTGCTGGAGCGGCTTTGGCTGTAAAACCAATTCAAAAGAAAGTTCCTATTTACATGGGAGCACAAGGACCAAAGATGTTGGAAACAGCTGGAATGATTGCTGACGGGGTTTTAATCAACGCATCAAATCCAAAGGACTTCGAGGCGGCAATCCCATTAATTAAGAAAGGTGCTGAAGCGGCTGGAAGAAGCATGGACGAGATTGATGTAGCCGCTTATGCATGTATGTCAGTTGATAAGAATGCAGAAAAAGCTAAGCAGGCAGCAGTTCCAGTTGTTGCTTTCATCGCAGCAGGTTCACCACCAGTTGTCTTAGAGAGACATGGAATTGACATCGAGAAAGTTGAAGCAATAAGAAACGCTCTAAAATCAGGAAACTTCCCAGAAGCGTTCAAGAATGTTGATGACACAATGTTAGAGGCATTCTCAATTTATGGAACACCAGAAGAAGTTGTTGAGAAGTGTAAGAAATTGGCTGAAATGGGAGTTACACAAATTGTTGCAGGTTCTCCAATTGGTCCAAATAAGGAGACAGCAATTAAATTAATTGGTAAGAAGGTTATCCCAGCATTAAAAGAGTAAATATAAAACCTCCCTTTAAATTTTTCTTTTTTATTTATTTTTATGAGGTGAAAGTTATGAAAAAGCTATTTTTTATCTTTATAATTGCCATTCTGCTATGTGGGTGCACCACAAATAAAACAACAAATGTAAATAATGAAATAAGTAATAGTTTAAATACATCTAATGTTAATAAGACCTTAGAAAATGAGAGTTTAACTCAAAAAACTGAAAAAGGGCAATTAAATAAAATAAAAGAAATAAAATATGTGTATATCGTTAAAGAAGGAAATAAAACAAAAATCCAATTTGCCTTAGCTTGTGAGAATGGCAGTTTAATAAAAGTTAATAATGGGAGGGTTACAGTAGAAGTATTTGACGATACCGGTTTGTTGTTTAAAAAAACTTATGATATCAATAAGCTTCCTATGAAAGCAAAATATTACTATGAGATTGAATTACCAAAAATTAAGGGATTTTATAGCAACGCAAAGTTTGTTGTAACTTATAAAGATAATAACATAAATGTATCAAAAACAACCTATGGAACAATTGAAAGATATTCAGAAGAAGAAATGAAGAAAATCTTTGAGGAGGAATATCACAAAAACTCAATAAAAACTAATATAGAGGAGTTTAGGGATTTAGTTGGAATAAAATTCACTGTAAAAGAATATGGGTATTATAAAATATACAATAACCAAACTGATAAAATTGAAGAAGTATTTAGAGTTGATTTTAGTGTTAAAAACTTAAATTCAGATACTTATCAGTTCTCCCCTATGGATGTATGTTTAATTTCTGGAGATAAGAAGTATGGAAAAATTGGAGGACTTGACGAAATAGAACTTGGAATTAACCAGGAAGTTGATGATTATTGGTTATTCAAAAAACCAGATAACTTAGATAATTTGAGATTAAACTTTAAAATAGGGGAAAACATAATTTACGATATTCCTTTAACACAAAATAGTTAATTAATTAATTTAATATATAATTAATTTATCCTACTTTTTGCAGATACTTAATAATGTTTGCCATGGCAACACATCCATCTCCAACTGCCTTAGCTACCTGCATAACTCCTCCTCTAACATCCCCAACAGCATAAATTCCATCTATATTTGTTTTACAATTTTCATCTGTTTTAATAAATCCTTTTTTATCCAATTCTATTCCACTATCCTTTAAAAATTCAGTATTTGGAATATGCCCCAAACTTATAAATATTCCATCTGCCTTTATTATCTCCTCTTTCCCATCAATCAATATTTTAACGCCCTCAGCTTTTTCTTCTCCAACAATTTCCAATGGTTTGGCATTGTATATTATTTCAACGTTATTAGCTTCTTTAAGTTTATCTAACATTATTGGCTCAGCGGCTTTTAACTCTGATTTATCAGTAATTAAAATAATCTTTTTGGCAATGTCTTTTAAATTTATAGCACTCATTATTGCTGGGGTGTCCCTTCCAATAACTATAACCTCCTTATTTAGATAAAAGAAGGCATCACACATTGTGCAGTAACTAACCCCCTTACCAATAAATTTATCTTCATTTAAACCAAGTTTTTTAGGTTTTGTTCCAGTTGCTATAACGATAGTTTTAGTTAAATAAGTAGAGTTTTTTGTTATAACTTTAAATGGTCTTTCATTAGTTTCTATTTTAACAACTTCATCATAAATTATTGGCAATTTGAATTTTTCAGCGTGATTTTTAAATTTTTCAGCTAATTCATAGCCCCTAATCTCTTCAAATCCGGGATAGTTCTCAACAATCCCAGCTTCTGCAATCCTCCCCCCGGCATTTTCCTTCTCTATGCATAAGGCATTTAACTTTCCTCTCATGGCATATATTCCAGCTGTTAAGCCCCCAGGTCCAGCACCAATAATTATCGTGTCATAAATCATTTTTTCACCCCATTTAATTTTTAATATTTTTAATTTTATTTATAAAGATTTCTAAACATTCTTCGCAATTTTTATTACAGCATATTGGAGAATTTAAGAATAAAAGGTTGTGATACAATGAACATCCCCACTTTGTTCTTGTTCCATAGGTTAGTTTTTTTATTTCTTCCCCTACATCATTGTTTAAATAAAATATCTCGTTCTCATTTCCTTCGTTCATGATTGGCTTTAAATTTAAAGTTGGTGGGCTTCTAACAACAATTCCACTAACTTCTGAAATTTTGTTGGCTAATAACATCCCTTCAATGCTTGAAACTGGCTCGACTATTGTAGATTCATCTTTATTTATTGCCTCTGGAAGGAATGAAACTTTAATTCTCAACCAAGTTGATTCTTCTGGGTTGTTTTTTATTATCTCCCTACCTTTCTTTGAAAGATTCTCATTTTTTAAATAATAATTGTAATATTCATTACAAAGTTCTCTCAACCTTCTATCAAATGATTTCTTATGGGTTAAATAATATTTTGCCTTAACTTTCTTTTTATAGTATTTTTTAAAGTTCTTTGCACTAAGTTTTGTTAATTTTAATGCCTCTTCAAAAGGTATGTTTGTTTTATATTCAACAAGTTTCGCATATTCATAGGTCTCAATTATTACGTGGTTTTTATATCCTTTGTTTGTCTCAATAGCCACTGATACATAATCTTCAAATGTTGGATGTCTTAAAAACATCTTCTTAACATCTTCAAAATCCATATTGGGGTTGAGCTTTTTAATTTCCTTTGGTGTTAATAAACAAGGTCCTGTTGTTATATTTTTTGAAATAAAGTCCCCAACCATTCCCACAAATCTATAATACGGTAATGGGGTGAAATCGTAGGAGATTATTCTATTGAGTTTATATTTTTCAATAATCCTATTCCAAAATTGTGGATAAGTGTGATTATAATATTCCTTTCCAATATCACAAATGCAGTTGTTATAATTGCATAATTTTAAATTCGTTGATAAACTCATATTATCACCTTGATTGTGCCACATCTATACACTATTATTAACCTCCCTATATTTATACTTTACTCCTAAAAAATAAGTTTGAGGGATATTATGCTGGTTATTTTAACTGGTCTCCCTGGGGCTGGGAAATCAACATTCTCAAAGAATTTGGCAAAAACTTTAAGTAAAAATAATATTGATGTTATAATTTTAGGAAGTGATTTGATTAGGGAGAGTTTTCCAGTTTGGAAAGAAAAATATGAGGATTTTATTAGAAAAACAACATACAACTTAATAGACACTGCTCTAAAAGATTATTGGGTTATTGTTGATGACACTAATTATTACAACTCGATGAGAAGGGACTTAATAAATATAGCCAAAAAATACAATAAAAATTATGCCATAATATATTTAAAAGCTCCTTTGGATGTTTTAATTAAAAGGAATATTGAGAGGGGGGAAAAGATACCAAATGAAGTGATTAAAAGGATGTATGAGAAGTTTGATGAGCCGGGAAAAAAATATAATTGGGATAGACCATTTTTAACAGTAGATACAACAGAAGATATTGATTTTAATGATATAGCTAAAAAATTGATTGACAAGAGTAAAGAGATTCCAAAATATTATATTGAAGAAGAAAATAAAAAGGAAATTAAAAATAATAAAGATTACAATATTCTTGATAAGATTGACAAGGAGACGAGAAAAATCATAAGTGAATATATAAAATCTAAAAAACTTAATAAGGATGAGGTTAAAGAGGTTATAAAGTTAAGAAAAAAATTTTTAAAGGATTTAAAAGGGAAGGAAGTGGATATTAATACAGTTATAGAAGAATTTAAAAATATGTTGGATGAGTATCAAATTTGAAAATAGATAATTTTAAATATGACTAAAAGATAAGTATATATTATAAAAAATATTATGGGGGATAAATATGTCAGAAGGAAAAGAAGTTAAAGAGATAAAGGTTGAAGTTCCTAAGGAAGTTGCAGAGAAAATAGAAAAAATAACTGAATTTTTAAATAGTTTAAAAGAGAAAAAGGAAGTAATTTCAAAGGAGAAAATTGAAGAGATGTTGAAGTTAATTGATGAAGTTAAAGATAAGTTACCTAAGTTAAATGTTGATGTTGAAAAAATAGCCAAGATATTGGAAGGTAGTGGTAGTGAGGTTAAAATTGTATTTGATAAATTGACAATTGACGGAGAAGTTGGTTTAAAAATCATTCCATTGAAGAAAGAGAAAAAGGAATAAAGTGGGACTTTGCTTGAAAAGCTTAATTATTTATTTTTATTTCAAAGATTGATAAAAGAGGGAAGTTTAAAAATCATATTAACAAACGTTTTTTGTTTAGCGATTAGTAGGGACTATATTATAGTAGACATTAAAAATATAAAAGTATTAAAAACTATTGTTGAAGGGATTTTTCCAAAATCAAAAGATGAAAAAATAAAAAGTTTTTTTGAGAAAATTGACGATTTTAAAAAATTGTTATCAGAAATTTCAAAAATAGCTGAGATTTTGGTTAAAGAAAAAAGGACATTTATACTAAAATATAATGGAAGAGACGTTTTAATTGCTGGCTATGATGCAAGGGGAGGGCTCATATTAAAAAATATAAAAATCGTTGATAAATTAGCTTTAATAAAAATGTTAAATGAAGTCAAAAATTAACCTCTTAAAATCTCATACATCTCCTCAGCTTTTTCATAAACCTTCTCTTCATCAATGGTTAAAATCTCTCCATCCCTCATAACTATTTTCCCATCTATGATAACATCATCTACACAGCCATTGAATGCATAAACTAAATGGGATGTTATATTTTCTTTTGGATATAAATACGGTTTATCTAAGTTTATTAAAACAATATCTGCTAAATAACCTTCTTTTAACTCCCCAGCTTTTATATTCAAGGCGTTAGCTCCATTTTTAGTGGCAAAGTTAAATGCCTCTTCTGCCTTAACAATTGTAGGATTTAAATTAACCCCCTTATGTAAAATGGCAGAGACCTTTATCTCTTCAAATAAGTTCAAGTTATTATTACTTCCACATCCATCAGTCCCTAAGGTTATATTTATCCCCTCAGCCAAGAGTTTAGGAATTGGGGCTATTCCAGAAGCTAATTTTAAATTACTAATTGGGTTATGAGAAACATTTATGTTTTTTTCTTTCATTATCTTAATCTCTTCATCTGTTAAATGCACGCAGTGAGCGGCTATAACACTAACACCATCAAAGAAACCAAACGAATTTAAATAAATAAATGGCTCCATTCCTGTTTTATCTTTAACCATCTTTATTTCATCCAACGTTTCATTCATATGTATGTGGATTGGAACATTATACTTTTTAGCTAAGTTATTAACCTCAATTAAAAGCTCTTTGGAGCAAGTGTATGGTGCATGAGGTCCAAGAGCTGGTTTTATCCTGCTATTATTTAAATCAATTATATAATTTATATACTTCTCAGCATTTTTAAGCTCTTTCTCTCTCTTTTCTTCATCAAACAAATCAATCATTCCATAAGCTAAAACCGCCCTCATTCCACTCTCATCCACTGCCTTGGCAATCCCCTCTAAAAAGAAATACATATCGTTAAAAGTAGTTGTCCCACTCTTAATCATCTCAACACATCCCAACAAAGTCCCCCAATAAACAATTTCCTCATTTAACTTTGCCTCCATAGGCCAGATATAATTATTTAACCACTCCATCAATGGCAAGTCATCAGCGACCCCTCTAAATAATGTCATTGGTATGTGGGTGTGGGTGTTTATTAAACCAGGGATAGCTATTTTTTTCTCTCCATCTATGATTTCAACATCCCCATAATCTTCTTTTTTAACCTCTCCAATCTTTTTTATCTTGTTCCCTTCAATTAATATATCTTGCCTCTTCCCATTCACAAATACATTTTTTATTAATATCATTATTTCCACCCCAAAAAACTTTTAAATAAAAAAATTTTTAAATAATCATTGTTGTTTTATTGTTTGTTATTTGTGTTATCTTATAAATCTTTTAAATCTTTAATTACAAAATTACCGAAAACCTTAAAATAGTATTAGGGTAAATAGATGTAGCGAGTTTAATAAAAAAATATTTATGGTGATATAAAATGGTTAAGATATTCTATGATAAAGATGTAACCTTTGATGCAGTTAAAGACAAAACAATAGCAGTTATTGGCTATGGAAGCCAAGGGAGAGCTCAGGCATTAAACATGAAAGATAGTGGTTTAAATGTTATAGTTGGTTTGAGACCTAATGGAGCATCATGGAACAAGGCAATTAAAGACGGACATACAGTAATGACAATTGAAGAAGCGGCTGAGAAGGCAGATATCATCCACATATTAATACCAGACGAAGTCCAGCCAATGGTTTATAAAAAACAAATTGAACCATACTTAACAGAAGGAAAGACAATAAGCTTCTCACATGGTTATAATATACATTATGGATTCATAAAGCCCCCAGAAAATGTCAATATAACTATGGTTGCTCCTAAATCACCAGGAGCAATGGTTAGAAAGACCTATGAGGAGGGTTTTGGAGTCCCTGGATTGGTTGCTGTTGAGAGAGATTACACAGGGGATGCTTTACAAATTGCCTTGGGAATGGCTAAGGGTATTGGATTGACAAGAGTTGGAGTAATACAAACAACTTTTAGGGAAGAGACAGAGACAGATTTATTTGGGGAGCAAGTTGTTTTATGTGGTGGGGTTACTGAGTTAATTAAGGCAGCGTTTGAAACCTTAGTTGAGGCAGGTTATGCCCCAGAGATGGCATACTTTGAAACATGCCACGAGTTAAAGTTGATTGTTGATTTAATCTACCAAAAAGGATTACAAGGAATGTGGGAAAATGTTTCAAACACTGCTGAATATGGTGGCTTAACAAGAAGAGCAAGAGTTATAAATGAGGAGTCAAGAAAAGCGATGAAGGAGATATTAAAAGAGATTCAGGATGGAAGATTTGCAAAAGAGTGGAGCTTAGAAAATGTTGCTGGAGCTCCTCAATTAAATGCTTTAAGAAGATTGGAGAAAGAGCATTTAATTGAAAAAGTTGGTAAAGAGTTAAGAAAGATGTGTGGATTGGAGAAGGAATAATTTTTAATTTCTTTTTTATTTTATCAATTTAAAATGTTATTATATTAAGGGATTAAGCTCCACTTCCAGAATGGACCAACCTCTATCAAATATTCTTTCATCAACTATTATTTTTTTGAATCCTTCCATCGTTGTAAGTTATAATTTTTAAATTGATGCCATTGAGTTTTAAATATTTTATTGCCTTTCCAATATAAAACATCCATCTTCTTAAACTATATCCGACAATAAACATAATCAATTTCAACAAAATCAAAAACTTTATATAATATTGATGTTTTATTTTTATTTGTGATTAATATGGAGAAAGTGGCAACATACATTATAGGGGATATTGTTTTAGCTGAAAATACTGGAAAAGCGTTAAAAAAATGGAGAAATCTCTTTAACATCCAACAGATTGAATTGGCTAAACATCTAAACGTCTCTCCTTCTGTCATAAGCGATTACGAAGTTGGAAGGAGAAAGAATCCTGGTGTAAATATTGTAAAAAAGTATGTTTTGGCATTAATAGAAATTGATAAAGAGAAAGGAGGGCAAACAATAAAAGCATTAAAAAGGATTTTGGATAAAAGCCCATCAATGAAGGCAATTTTATCAATAAAAGAGTATGAAAACCCCATATCACTTAAAGAATTTGTAAATATTATTGAGGGGGAAATTATTGTTGGAGACAACTTAAATATTCCAATATATGGACATACGGTTGTTGATAGTATAAAGGCAATATTGGAGATGACTGGGGATGATTTTTATCACTTATACGGATGGACTACTGAGAGAGCTTTAATATTTACAAACGTATCAACTGGAAGAAGCCCAATGGTTGCCGTTAGAGTTAGCTTAATGAAACCAAGAGTTGTCGTCTTGCAAGGAATAGATAAAGATAAGATAGATAGATTAGCTTTAAAATTGGCTGAGATTGATAACATTCCACTAATAACAACACAAATCGATACAAAAGAACTTATAAAAAGATTAAATGAAAACATAAAATAAATTTGGTGGAATTATGGTTGGTATTGTTGGATATGGGGCATACATTCCAAAGTATAGGATAAAGGTTGAAGAGATAGCAAGAGTATGGAACAAAGACCCGAATGCAATAAAAAATGGTCTCTTAGTTTATGAAAAGTCAGTTCCAAGCTTAGATGAAGATACCGCAACCATTGCTGTTGAAGCATCAAAAAATGCTTTAAAAAGAGCAAACATAGACCCAAAAGACATTGGAGCTGTTTATGTTGGAAGTGAAAGCCACCCTTATGCAGTTAAACCAACTGCTACAATTGTTGCTGAGGCAATTGATGCTACTCCAGAGCTAACAGCGGCTGATTTAGAATTTGCGTGTAAGGCAGGAACAGCAGGAATTCAGATGTGTATGGGATTGGTTGAGAGTGGTTTAATCAAATATGGATTAGCCATTGGGGCAGATACGGCACAAGGAGCCCCGGGAGATGCGTTGGAATATACAGCAGCAGCTGGTGGAGCCGCCTATATAATAGGAAAATCAGATGTTATAGCTGAGTTTAACGGCACTTATTCATATACAACAGATACGCCTGATTTTTGGAGGAGAGAAGGGAAGCCATATCCAAGACACGGAGGAAGATTTACAGGTGAGCCAGCATACTTTAAACATGTGATTAATGCGGCTAAGGGATTGATGGAAAAGATGGGCACAAAGCCAGAGGATTATGATTATTGCGTCTTTCATCAACCAAATGGAAAATTCTACATTAGGGTAGCTAAGATTTTGGGCTTTAAGGAAGAGCAGTATAAAGTTGGTTTATTAACTCCATATATTGGAAACACTTATTCAGGAGCTGTTCCTTTGGGATTATCAAATATCTTGGACAACTGTGATGGTGGGGAAAGAATTTTGGCTGTTTCTTATGGTAGTGGGGCTGGAAGTGATGCATTTGATATAACTGTAACTGATAGGATAAACAAAGTTAAAGACAAAGCTCCAAAAACAGCTTATTACTTAGAGAGGAAGGAATACATTGACTATGCAATATATGCCAAATTCAGAAGGAAGATTAAGATGTAAAAAATAAACAACTGATACCTAAGAAACGATTAATTACTGAATTCTATGAAAAGGTGAAAGAATGAGAGATGTTGCCATTATCGGATATGGACAGACAAAGTTTGGTGAGTTATGGGAAAGAAGTTTTAGAAGTTTAATTGTTGAGGCAGGGGTTAAAGCAGTTGAATCGGCAGGTATTGATGGGAAGGATATTGATGAGATGTATGTTGGAAATATGAGTGCTGGTTTGTTTGTTGGGCAGGAGCATATAGCTTCATTGATAGCTGAGCATGCTGGTCTAAATCCAATCCCTTCAACAAGGGTTGAAGCGGCTTGTGCGTCTGGTAGCTTAGCTTTAAGGCAGGCAGTTTTAAATGTAGCGAGTGGGGCAAGTGATGTTGTATTAGTTGGTGGAGTAGAAAAGATGACTGATGTCGTTGATGCCACCTCAGCAATTTCATCTGCCTCAGACCAAGAATGGGAGGCGTTATTTGGAGCTACTTTTCCCTCATTGTATGCTATGATGGCTCAGAGGTATATGTATGAATACGGTTTAACTTTGGAAGAGTTATCAATGTGGAGCGTTATTATGCATGAAAACGGTTCAAAAAATAAATATGCCCAATTCCCATTTAAAGTTACATTGGAGCAGGTTCTTAACTCCTCACCAGTTGCTGAACCTTTGAGGTTGTTACATTGCTCACCTGTCTCAGATGGAGCTGCTGCTCTTATAGTATGTGAGGCAGAGAAAGCTAAGGAGTTTGTAAATGAGGATGATATCATTTACATTAAAGCAAGTGCTCAGGCATCTGATACTATTGCATTACATAGTAGGGAAAGTATAACAAGCTTAAAAGCTGCGAGAGTAGCAAGTGAAAAAGCATATAAAATGGCAAATATAGAGCCAAAGGATGTAGATGTCGCGGAGGTTCATGACTGCTTTGCAATAAATGGTTTAATATTGATGGAAGAACTTGGCTTTTGCAAAAAAGGAGAGGCAGGAAAGGCAGTTTATGATGGAAAGATAGCCATTGATTATGATGGTTTCCCAGCAATAAATCCAAGTGGGGGGTTAAAAGCCGCTGGACATGCATTAGGAGCTACTGGAATTAGACAGGTGGGAGAAATTTATTGGCAGTTAAAGCAAGATAAGGAGGTTAAAGATAGGCAGGTAGAGATTAAAAACGGTTATGGAATTACTGTAAATGTTGGAGGAACTGGTGGGACTGTATGTGTTCATATCCTATCAAATAAGAAATAAAAATAAAAAATAATTAAAAATAACCATAAACAATAAGTTAAAAACGTGAGAGATTGACAGAGAAGTTTTGTCCATTTATTAAGGGAATTTGTAAAAAAGATAGGTGTGTTATGTGGATTGGAGGGGAGTGTAGGTTAATTATGTTGATAGATTTATATATATCATCAAAAATCTATGAACTTTATGGGTATGAGGATGGAGTATTTGAAATTGAAGATGTAGAAGAGGATGAAGCAAGCTAATTTTTTATGGTGAAAATATGTGCAGTTGTAACCTCTACTTTAATGGAGAGTTGGTTATGGAAGATGTCATGATTGTTGAAAAGAAAGATAATAAAATTATAGCCATTGATTTGTTTGGGGAGAAAAAAGAATTCGTTGGAGATATTAAAAAAATTGATTTGAATGAAAATAAGATATTTATTGAGGGATAAGCTCGAAAATATGACAGATAATCTTATTAATAGTTGTGAGGGGATAGAATGGTTGTAAGAAGTTGGAGGCACATTAAGGAGAGATACAATTTAATTGGAGTTATATGTAAAAATTGCGGGACTGTTTATTTTCCTCCAAGAGAGATATGTCCAAAATGTAGGAGAAAAACAAAATTTGAAGAGATAAAATTAAGTGGTAGAGGAAAAGTTTATACCTACTCAGTTGTCCATGTAGCTCCAAAGGATTTTGAAAAGCAAGCTCCTTATGTTATAGCAATAATTGAGTTGGAGGAAGGGGCAAAAATTACTGGGCAGATAGTGGATTGCAAGCCAGAGGATGTTTATATAGGCATGCCTGTTGAGGCAGTATTTAGGAGGATTAAAGAGGATGGAGATGATGGGGTTATAACTTATGGTTATAAGTTTAGACCTATTGAGAACTAAATTTATTTTTTTATTTTTTTATAGTTTTAATGTGGATAACTTAGAAAACTATTTTATACTCCTCTTACAAATTTATAAATATATAAATGGACTTAAATAATTTAAGTTTTTGGTGAAATTATGAAGAGATTAATAATTTTTGGTCTATTTATATTAATAGCTATTTCTCTAATTTTTTCTGGATGTTTTGAGAAGCAAGAAGAAGGCAATAAATTATCTCAAAAAGAAGATTTTAAGTTAATCCCTGTTAATTCTAAATTAAATTTTGAAAAATTTAAAAATACAATTGAAAATTCAATGGGAGGTATATACATTGGACATAGTTATGCAAGTAGGGGAGTAGAGATAACCTCAACTGTTAAATCTTTCAATGGAGAGACCTCTACAAAAACGGAAAGATTTTCAAAAACCAATGTTCAGGTTAAAGGAATTGATGAAGCAGATATATTAAAAACAAATGGAAATATTATTGCCTTCTCTCAAAATAAGATTTATTTAATTAAACCTCTTCCTCCAAAAGATGCCAAAATAATAAAAAACATATCTGAATGTGGCTATCTCTACTTAACAAACAATACTCTAATAATTATAAGTTGGGACAAGATAACTGCCTATAACATCTCAAATCCAGAAATGCCAAAAACAATGTGGAAAATAGACCTAAATGGAAGTTATGTTGATTCAAGGTTGTATAATGGGACGTTGTATTTAGTAGTTAGAAAAAACTCTATTAACTGCCCAATTATATGGAACGGCTATAAGATTGGTTATGATAAATATTACATCCCAGTAATTCCTCCAATCTATACAAATGATTATGAGATAACTTACATAATAAGTAAAATAGATGCAAAAACTGGGGATGTTAAAAACTCAGTGGCAGTTGTTGGTTCTTACAGAACAACCCTTTACATGTCAAAGAACAACTTATATTTTGCATACAATTTAGAAATTAATGAACAAAAACTCATACTTAATTTTTTAAAAGAAAATGCAAACAAATACTTCCCGCCAGAGATTGCTGACAAGATAAAGAGAGTTATTGAAAATGAGGACTTTGGAGACAATGCCAAGTTCATTGAGATAACTGAAACTATTGAAAGGTATTTAAGCTCTCTCCCTTCTGAGAAGAGACATAATATAATGAAAAATTTGAAGAATGACTTTGAAAAGTATTTAGAAAAGCACTGGGAAGAGTTGGAGTACACTGGAATAGCTAAAATTGATTTAAATAACTTTGATGTTAAAAGTGGAAAGGTTAGTGGGCATCTATTAAACAACTTTGCCATGGATGAATACAACGGCTATTTGAGAGTGGCAACAACAATTGGGGATTGGAGGTTTAGGGACAAGATGACCAATAACATATACATCTTAGATAAGGATTTAAATGTTGTTGGAAAGCTAACTGACTTAGAAAAAGGGGAGAGGATTTATGCAGTAAGATTTATGGAAGACAAGGCATATATAGTAACTTACAAAGAGACAGACCCTTTATTGGTTATTGATTTGAAAAATCCAAAAAATCCAAAGGTTTTGGGGGAGTTGAAAATCCCTGGCTATTCCACATATTTGCATCCAATAGGCAATAATTTGTTTATAGGGATTGGGAAGGATGAGGATGGAAAGATAAAAATCTCTTTATTTGACATCTCTGATTTACAAAATCCTAAGGAGATTGATAGATATAAGCTAAATGAGTGGTGGAGTCCAGTTTTAAGGGATTATCATGCATTTTTATGGGATGAAAAGTATAGAATCTTTTTCATGCCAGTTAATAGACATGCCTATATATTTAAGGTTGATGATAATGATATAGAGATGGTTAAAGATGACGAGCATAAAACAAATGTTTTGAGGGCTTTATTTATAAATGATTATTTATACACATTTTCACTTTCAGAGATGCACATTTTGGATGAAAATAACTGGAAATTACTTAAAAAAATTGAGTTTGAGAATTATCTGCCCTATGGATGTGGGTTAAAATAAATTTTAATTTTTAATTTTTTTATTTTTGATAAATTAATTTGTAAAATTAAATATACCGATAATACAAAAGCTTAGGAAACTATAAAAACCATTTACACAATTAATAACCTTAAAAAGTTTTTAAGTAATTTAGGAAACACATAACACAATGGTGAATAAAATGAAGTGGAGAAGAACACACTACTCAGCAGAGATTAAACCAGAAATGGACGGACAGGAAGTAGTTGTAATGGGATGGGTGCATTCAATTAGAGCATTGGGAAAGATTATATTTGTCATTTTAAGAGATAGAGAGGGAACTGTGCAAATCGTAGCACCAAAACAAAAAGTTGGAGAAGAATTATTTAAACAGATAAAGAAACTTGGAACTGAGGATGTTATAGCAGTTAAAGGGAAAGTTATAGCTAACGAGAAAGCACCAAATGGATTTGAAATATTGCCATTAGAGTTGGAAGTTTTAAACACCGCTAAAAGACCTTTGCCATTAGACCCAGCTGAAAAAGTTCCAGCTGAATTGGATACAAGATTAGAAAATAGATTCTTAGATTTAAGAAGACCAAAAGTTCAGGCAATATTTAAGATTAGAAGTGAGATGTTAAAATCAGTGAGGAATACATTATTCAATGAGGGCTTTATTGAAGTAAATACACCAAAATTGGTAGCTTCATGCACAGAGGGAGGGACGGAGTTATTCCCAATCTCATACTTTGAAAAGGAGGCATTTTTAGGGCAGAGTCCTCAGTTATATAAGCAGATGTTAATGGCTACTGGATTGGATAGGGTTTTTGAGATAGCACCAATATTCAGGGCTGAGGAGCACAACACAAGAAGGCATTTAAATGAGGCAACTTCAATTGATGTTGAAATGGCTTTTGCAGATGACAAGGATGCTATGGATATGTTGGAGAAGGTTGTTTATAATGCATTTGTGGATGTCTATGAAAATAGAAAGAGAGAGATTGAAACTTTGGGTATTGACTTTGAACTTCCACCAGAAAAGTTTGATAGAATTACTTATGATGAGGCAATTGATATTGCAAATGCAAAAGGAGTTGAGATTAGTTGGGGAGAAGATTTAAGTAGAGAGGCAGAGAAGGCAATTGGAGAAGAGATGGGAGGTCTCTACTTTATAATCGATTGGCCTTCTGAGATTAGACCGTTCTACACAATGCCAAAGGAAGATAATCCAGAGATATGTAAGGCATTTGATTTAATGTATAAAGATTTAGAGATTTCCTCAGGAGCTCAGAGAATCCACCTATATGATTTATTAGTTGAAAATATTAAGAAAAAGGGATTAAACCCTGATGGATTTACCTATTACTTAGAGGCATTTAAGTATGGAATGCCACCACATGCTGGTTGGGGTTTAGGGGCTGATAGATTTACAATGGTTTTAACTCAGCAAGAGAATATTAGGGAGTGTGTGTTATTCCCAAGAGATAGGCAGAGATTAACTCCATAATATCAAATTTTTAACTTTTTAAATAAAATTTAAAATAATATTTTTATTTTTGTAGTTTTCCATATATGCATTAATACCAAATTTTACAATTTTAAGATTATTTTTTGTTGTTTTATAGTTTTTAAGATGGGGGATTATGAAGTATCAAAAGGTTGGAGATGTTGTTATTGTTAAAAGAGAGCTAAGTGAAGATGAAATTAAAGAAATAGTAAAAAAAACCAAATGTAAAACTATCTTGCTATATACTACCCAAATAACAGGGGAGTTTAGAACTCCACATGTAAAAATATTGTATGGGGAAGAAACAGAAACAATTCATAAAGAATACGGCTGTTTATTTAAGTTGGACACTGCCAAAATTATGTGGAGTCAGGGGAATATTGAAGAGAGAAGGAGGATGGCAGTTATAAGCAATGAGAATGAGGTAGTTGTTGACATGTTTGCAGGCATTGGTTATTTTACAATCCCTTTGGCTAAATACTCAAAACCAAAGTTGGTTTATGCAATTGAAAAAAACCCTGTTGCTTATTATTATCTATGTGAAAACATCAAGCTGAATAAACTAAATAATGTAGTTCCAATTTTATCTGATAATAGAGATGTTGATTTAAAAGATGTTGCTGATAGAGTTATCATGGGTTATGTGCATAAAACACACAAATTTTTAGATAAGGCATTTGAATTTTTGAAAGATAGGGGGGTTATACATTACCACGAAACAGTTGCTGAAAGAATTATGTTTGAGAGACCCGTAGAGAGATTAAAATATTACGCTGAAAAAAATGGATATAAGCTTTTAAATTTTGAGATTAGGAGGATAAAAAAATATGCCCCAGGAGTTTGGCATGTTGTTGTAGATGCTGAATTTAAAGCTATTTAAATCCTATGCATGTATTTAAATATATCCTCGTGTTGAACGATAACCTTAACTCCTAACTCATCTCCTGCCTTTTCAAGCTCTTTTTTTAAGGTTGTAAAATCTACCTTTGCCTTTGATATATCAACGAGCATAATCATGGCAAATAGGTTATCCATAATTGTTTGACTTATATCTAAGATGTTAGCGTTATTTTCAGC
>JAMOTQ010000009.1 GCA_027068365.1 Methanocaldococcus sp. | reverse complement strand
ATGAGTTAGAAAATGTTGAAGAATTGTTAAAAAATGCATTCTTAGAGTTGGGAATCGCTGAAGATGTTAAAATAGAAAAAGAAGTAAAAGATAACATGAAAATTTATAAATTGTATATAAAAGGTTCATTATTTACTCCTGTCCATAAAATTTTAATTGATAGAGGACTAAAAGAGTTCCCACTAAGCCCAGAGGGTTTATTATCCGCTTCAATAGTAAGAAGAGTATTAAGAGAAAAAAGTAATGGAAACACAAAGGCAAGAGTTAATGTAAATACACAACTGCCAGTAAATAACGGAGTGTTAACAGTAAATATAAAACAAGTAAATCCTCTTTAAAATAAAATCTAAAAATTTTTTGTATAAAGGGTGAAAATATGATTGATAGGGTTTTGTTGGAGTTGAATAAAACTGAGGGTATTAAGGGTTCTATGGTTGTTGGTAAGGATGGTTTAGTTATTGCCTCTCAATTGCCTGGGAATATTGATGCTGAGTTAGTTGGTGCGATGGCTTCGGCTGCTTTTGGGGCTGCTGAGAGAACAGCATCAGAGATTGGAATGGGTAATTTAGAACAGACGATGATTGAAGGGGAGCATGGAAAAATCCTAATGGTCGATGCAGGAGAGGGAATCTTAGCAATCCTAACCGAATCAAAAGTCAATTTAGGATTAATCAGAATAACAATGAAAAGAGCAGTAGATAAAATAAAAGCAATGTTGTCATAATCTACTGTTTTATATTATGTTAAATAAATTAAGCTTTTTTATAAACTGTTTTGATTTTCTTTCAGTTATCTTTATATATGGCTAATACAAAAATTATAAACCCCTCATTTTATAAATCATTGAATATTTTAGAAAATCTTACATTTTAAATATGTAGATATTAAAAAGCTAATGGGTAGATAAACTTAAACTAAATTAAGGTGAAAAATATGGTAGAAAAAGGAAAAATGGTAAAGATTAGCTACGATGGATATGTTGATGGAAAACTCTTTGACACAACTAACGAAGAATTGGCTAAAAAAGAAGGAATTTACAATCCTGCGATGGTTTATGGTCCTGTTGCTATCTTTGCTGGAGAAGGGCAAGTATTACCAGGATTAGATGAGGTCATATTAGAGATGGATGTTGGAGAAGAGAGAGAAGTTGTTTTACCACCAGAAAAGGCATTTGGTAAGAGAGACCCATCAAAGATAAAATTAGTTCCGTTATCAGAATTTAAGAAGAGAGGAATTAAGCCAATAAAAGGATTACCTATAACCATAGATGGAATGCCAGGAAAAATTGTAAGTATAAACAGTGGAAGAGTTTTAGTTGATTTTAATCATGAATTAGCTGGAAAAGAAGTAAAATATAGGATAAAAGTTGAAGAAGTCGTTGAAGATAAGAAAGATATGATAAAAGAAATTGTAAAAATGTATGTCCCAAGATTGGACAACGTAAAAGTAACAGTAAGAAATGGAACTGTTAGTATAGAATTACCAGAATTTGCCCCATTCATCCCTAACATACAAACTGCTAAGATGGCTATTGCTAATGAAATATTGAAAAGATTAGAAGATGTTGAAAAGGTTAAATTTATTGAAGTATTTGAGAGAAAAAAGGAAAATAAAGAAGAGAACGAATAAATTTATATATTTTAGTTAATCCAAAATCATTACGTAGCTTTTTTATAGTTAATCTTAAATATCTATTTTTAAAATCCTAAATTTTTAGCAAGTGGGTAGTATGAAAGATAGATTTGGTAGGGAAATCAGGTCTCTTAGAATATCTATAACTAATAAATGTAATTTAAACTGTTTTTATTGCCATAAAGAGGGACATAGCTCCAATAACAACAGATACATGACAGCGGAAGAGATTGGAATTATAGCAAAAACATCAACAAAATTTGGAGTTAAAAAGATAAAAATCTCTGGTGGAGAGCCACTATTAAGGAGAGATATTTGTGAAATCATTAAAAACATTAAAGATGAAAAAATAAAAGACATTTCTTTAACAACTAATGGAATCTTTTTAGAAAATTTAGCTGAAAAACTTAAAGATGCTGGATTAAATAGGGTTAATGTGAGCTTAGATACATTAAATCCCGAATTATATAAAAAAATTACAAGAGTTGGAGATGTCAATAAAGTAATAAATGGAATAAAAAAAGCAATAGATGTTGGATTAACTCCTTTAAAGGTCAATTTTTTAGCTATGAGCATAAATATTAAAGATTTACCAGATATTATGGAATTTTGTAGGGATGTTGGAGCTATTTTACAAATTATTGAGTTTATTCCTTTAAAAGATAATCTTAAAAAGTATTATTATGACATCTCCCCAATAGAAAATGAAATTAAAGAAAAAGCTGACAAAATTATTACAAGAAAATTCATGCAGAATAGGAAAAAATATATTGTTGATGGATTGGAAATAGAGTTCGTAAGGCCTATGGACAATAGTGAGTTTTGCATGCACTGCACAAGGATAAGATTAACTTATGATGGTTATTTAAAACCATGTTTGTTGAGGGATGATAACTTAGTTGATGTTTTAACTCCATTAAGAAAAGGTGAAAATTTAGAGCCATATTTTATTGAATGTATAAATAGGAGGGAGCCATATTTTAAATTACATAGAGCTTTTTAACTTTAAAATATAATTAAATATCTTCTCTATCTCTTTTGCAGCTTTTGAATTTAGGTTGATAGGTTTTCCTAAGAATTCACTTTTTATAACTTCTTCATCATAAGGTATAAAACCTAAAACCTCTAAACCTAGTTCTTTTTTAATAATATTTTCTAATAACTCTTTATTTTCGTCTCTAATCTTATTAACAATAACTCCCAAATTTTTTATTCCCAAATCGTTAGCTAATTTTTTCATTCTCTTTGCAGTTATTAGTGACTTTTTTGTTGGCTCTACAACAATTAACATTAAATCAACGGTCTCTATTGTTTTTCTTCCAAAATGTTCAATCCCTGCCTCCATATCTAATATAACAACCTCATCCCTCTTTAAAATTAAATGCCTTAACAATCTTCTCAATAAAACAGAGGCAGGGCAAACACAACCCTCTCCTCCTTCCTCTATAGTTCCCATAACTAAGAGAGTTATATTCCCTACTTTATAGCCAACTTTGTCTATTAAATCATCAACCTTTGGATTCATTTTAAAAACATTTCCATAAGTTCCTGGTTTAGCTCCAGTTCTTTCCTCTATTATATCATGTCTTTTTGATAATGGGATTATCTCTTCCTCAATCCCAAAAGCTAATGCTAATGTAGGATTTGGGTCGCAATCTACTCCAATAACTTTAAATCCATTTCTTTCAAATAACCTCATTAATGTTGAAGCAATAAATGTTTTTCCTACTCCTCCTTTTCCAGTTATTGCTATTTTCATTTTTATCACGGTCTATTTAATTTAGGAGTGTTATTGAATAATTTTCTTTATCGCATTCCAGATTAAAAATGATTGTGATTTTAAAGGAAACTTTTAGTAAAAGTTTCATCAAAACTTGTCCATTAAGTTGGGGCTTTCAGCCCCAATTAATGTCCATTCAGTAATTTCTTTATCGCATTCCAGATTAAAAATGATTGTGATTTTAAAGTTCCTTCAATGGGATTTAAGAATAAAATGTTTCTTTTAACTAAGTAAATATAAACTGGCTCAGGTATGTTATCATCGCTAATCTCATAATTATCTTTAAGTAATTTTAACGCATTTATAATATCTTCTTTTTTAATTTCTATAACTTCGTCTCCAATCTTTACTTTTGGTTTTATATAATCCAACTCTCTTAAGAAATACTTCAACTTTTGTTGTTCATCCATTAATAAAGTTTCTAAAATCTCTTTTAAATCCTATTTTTTAATTTATCAATAACCTAGATTATATCTATCGACTTCCCTCCAACATAAGAATATATTGGCTCTTTCTCATCATCAGATAGTTTTTTATTTAGAAGCTCCTTAGATAAAAAGTCCATAAATTTTAAAGCTGCTCTTTATCAAAGTCATCTACCAAAATGTAATTAACTCTATCCTCTAACATTGCTTCATTATATACTTTCTCTATAAATAAACTATCAGAACTTAGGCAGAAAACATGACATAAGTGTAACTCTTTTGTTAAATCGACAAAGTAATTAAATAACTCGTAGATTAAAAATCCGTTAATTTTCATATCACCAATTTTTTGTAGTTCATAGATAATAATTATGGTTGTTTTCCTTCTCTTTTAATCTTCATTAATATGTTGGTTATATATCTGGAAACATTCTTACTAATTTTTTCTTAAAAATCTCATTTAATGTATTTTTTGGTATAGGAATTCCATATAATGAAGGTAAATCGTTAATAATTGCCTTAATAACCTCTATCGGGCTTTTATCATCATCATACTCCTCAAACAAAACCTCTATAAAGTCATCGTATTTAGAGATGAAGATTTCTCTCAAATCAAAATAAAATACAATGTATTTATCTTTATCTAACCTATTGTTAATTATCTCATTTATTAAGGCAGTTTTTCCTGAATTTATAGAGCCAAAGATAAAATTGATTCTTTTTTGCGGTTCTGACTCAATAATTGGGAAATATTCACCAAAATTTAAAATTTTATCTTTGGGTCTTTTTTAACATTATTTCTTGCAAGATTTTTATAAATCTCTACTAAATATTTGAATATATTAAAATTCGTTTTTAGCCATTTAAAAAAGTTGCAAACATTTGTAACTTTTTTTATTTTAAAATTAAGAAATATATTATCTCAAATTTAGAATGTCTAAGATATAACAAAAATTCATATCGTAAAACTATTGTTATAACCGTTTCATATCGTAAGATTTATATAGTAGTTCGTCGAAGGTATATACCGTCAATTAAAATAACAACAAAGGTGATAAAGTATGGCAATGAGCTTAAAGAAAATCGGTGCTATTGCAGTTGGAGGGGCAATGGTAGCAACAGCATTAGCAAGTGGAATTGCTGCTGAGGTAACAACATTAGGATTCAGTGACTACAAAGAGTTAAAAGATATATTAGTTAAAGATGGACAGCCAAACTGTTACGTTGTAGTTGGAGCTAATGCACCATCAACAATGGACGTTGTTTCAGCTGCTGACATCGCTGCTAAGATAGGAAGCTTGTGCTATAAAGAAGGAACAGTTGAAGATGGGAGTGCTGATGTAACAGTCCATGCAGAAGCAGAATCTGATGACTTTGATTTAAAGAAAGATTGGAATAATTCTGCAATGCCTGCAAATGCATACGCAATGTTCGTTACAGCTGCTGATAGTGATTACTCAGAGAAGTTTGAAAATGACAGTGGTGCTCCAAGCTTCGTAGATAATAGTAGTGTATTAAAAGATATCAGAAACCTAAATAAAACCGTTGATTTAGGAGATGTAGGAACAATGATGAAAATTGAAGACGTAGATCCATCTGATTGGTATAACGATAATGACGACGATGCAGCTGAATTAGCAATGGTAATATTGAAAAACGATACACAGGATGAGCTTACAGTTCCTAAAAAAGACATATTGTATGCTTCATTAGTATATAAAGATGACGAAGAAAACTTCGCTAACACAACAACATTGGAAGAAGGTATGAGAATTCCATTCTTAGGAAAAGAAGTGGCTGTAGTTGAGATTGACAAAGATGATGATGCAATTTACATAGGTACTCCAATATATGATGGAGTTTTAAAAGAAGGAGAAACATATGATTTAGGAAACGGATACCAAATTAAAATAAAAGCAGTATTAAAAACTACACAAAACAACACAGATGTTTATAAAGTAGATGCTCAAATATTAAAAGATGGAAAAGTTGTTGCTGAAGAATATGATGTGGCTCCATTAGAGTTAGAATACAAAGATATTGGAGTAACAATCCATAGAGCTTGGGAGAATGTTGGTGGAGATTACGGATACGCTGAGTTAGTTATCTCAAAAGACGTTGAAAAGTTAGAACTTGATGAAGATTACATTCCTGACTGGAAAGTGTATGCAGTATTAAACAATAGCGGAACAATGAAATTAGAAGACGACATAAATGATAATAATGTAAATAATATAGTCGGTATTGCTTTAAGATACGATGGAGATGACTTAGATAACTTAGATGATGGTGATGAAGTAGATATATTAGATTACCTCAAGTTCAAGTTTGATGACGAAGATTCAAACGATAAATTAAAAGTATACTTCTCAATGGACAAAAAAATTGATGCTACATTAGATATTGGACAAAAAGTAAAAGCATTAAACGCAGAAGTTAAATTAAATGACATAAAAGCTGAAGCTGTTGAGCCAGTTCCATTAACAGCACCAATCACTAAGTTGGATACAGAAGTTAGCTTAGACACAGCAGATAAAAACTTGGTCTTAGTTGGAGGACCAGTTGCAAACAAATTAACAAAAGAGTTAGTCGATGCTGGAAAATTAGCATTAGACAATAACAGCCCAGCAACAATCGCACTCATTCCAGATGCTGCAAACGGACATGATGTCATAGTTGTAGCTGGTGGAGACAGAGAGAAAACAAGAGAAGCTGCATTAGAATTAATTAAAAACTTATAAATTCTCTAAATTTTTCTTTTATTATTTTTTAAATGGATTAATTTATAGATTTAAATTAATTTAGTGAAAAAATGAGATTTTTTGATAGGGAGAAAGAACTTAACTATCTAAAAACCTATGTCCCAATTAGAACCAAACTCCATCTTATTCGTTTATGGCACCAAGTCATCTGGTAAATCTACGGTAATGAGGAGGGTTATTAAAGAGTTAGAAAATAGCAATATAGTGTTTTTCTATTACAATCTAAGAGAGCATGCTACTTATAGCAAGGAAGAGTTTTTGGAGGTGTTTTTTGAAAAGGACAAAAATAAAGTTGTGAGGAATAATCTAATATTAGATTTGAAAGTTTTTAAAATTGGGATTGAAGAAAACTATGATTTTTCCAAGTTAAGTTTGAATGATGTTTTTAAAAAGATAAAATCAAGTATAAATACCGTTATTAAGAATGGTAAAAAGCCCGTCTTAATATTCGATGAGTTACAGAAGTTAAAAAATATCTACTTTAACGGAAATAAGCCATTGTTGAATGAGTTGTTTAATTTATTTGTTTCTTTAACTAAAATGGAACATTTATGTCATGTTATTTGTTTAACTTCTGATACATTATTTATAGAGGAAATTTATAGAAACTCATCATTAAAAAATGCATCTAAGTATTATTTAATCGACTGGCTAAGAAAAAATAGTATAAGAAATATCTTAAAGGAAGAGGGATTCAGTGAGGAGGAAATAAACTATTGTTTAAATTATCTATCCCTACCTTATGAAATAGTTGATTTAATTGAAAATAAAAAACTCGGTTTAACTGTTGAAGAGACAATAAAACAGTGGATTAATATTGAAAAAGATGGGTTGAAATATTTAATAGACACTACTGATTTAGATGTTGAAAAAATATATAATGTCTTATCTAAGTTTAATAACAAGATAAAAATCTATTATGATAAAGAGGTTAAAAAAGAGGAAATGAGGTATATAAAGTTTTTAGTAGAAAATGAGATTTTATTTTATGATGTAGTTAACGGGATTATAAAACCGACTTCAATTATTGAATGGATTGCTATAAGAGAGGTTTTAAAATAAACTAATGGAAAATGAAGTTTTTTTATAGTTCTTTTCAAAATATTTTGAAATACATAAGGCACTGATGAACTCCTTCCTAATGGAAGGAGTTCAAACTTCATTAATAAATTTTATTCACTTTTGAAAAGAACTATAATTTTTACATAATCCTAATTTAAAGATATCAAAAGACTCTTAAAGGGATAGAATGAAACTAACTGAGAAAAACATTACTTTGTTTGCTCTAACTTGTTTTGTAATTATATCTACTGTTTGGCTATTTTTAAATCCAATTCAACCAAAAGAAAAACATGTAGCTGAAATAAAAGAAGGAGATTATGTTATTATAAAAGGATACATTCAAGAAATGGATGTTAAAAGAGATAAATATAGGCATGTTATTAATATTTCAAGAATTGTTATAAATGACGGCACGGGAAATTTAGATATTGTCGCCTTTGGCAAAACAAGGAAAGAGCTTTTAAATTATATCCTAAGCTATAACCCAATGATTAAAGAGGGAGATTATGTTGAAGTTAAAGGAAGAATCTCGATATATAAAGGAAAATATGAAATAATTTTAAAAAATATTAATGACTTTAATCTAATAGAAAAGAAAAACTTTGAGAGAGATATTTATCTATCCCCAACATCAACAAATATATATGCCTCAAAGTATAGCAAAAAATACCATACATCAAAAAACTGCCCTTACGGAAAAAGATTAAAAGAAGAAAATGTGATATATTTTTATTCAGAAGAGGACGCAAAGGCACTTGGTTATGAAAAGTGTAGCTGGTGTGAAAAGCATTAATAATAGATAATAAAGCAATAAAAATAGATTTTAATGGGTTATAATAAATATGGTGGATATTATGGGAAAATATAAGAAATTCTCTGCGAAACTTTTAGTAAAAGTTGAATAAAATCCTTCGGATTTTATATCCCAAAGCTAACGCTTCGGTTTTATCAAAACCCGTCCATTTAACCAATTATCAAAGTTTTTATAATTAAATAAGGTAGTTATAGGAACCCAGAGGGTTTCTAAATTCCATAGTAAATAATATTTCCTTTGATAATTGGTTATAAGTTAGGGCTTTCAGCCCTAATTAATGTCCCAAAATAGCTAAGAAATGCGGTGATTGATTATGGGAAAATATAAAAAGTTCTTTGCCATAGCTGTTTGTTCATTGTTGTTATTTACTGTTTATTTTTATAGAGACCCTAATAGAGATATAACAAAAGGGAGTGGTATAATTTTATCTCCGGCTGATGGAACTGTTAGTTATATTAAGTTTTATAAGGATAAAAATCCTGAGGTCTTTAAAGATGGGAATAAATACATTATAAATGTTTCAAAATATTTCCCAAATGGTTGTTATGTTATAGGCATTTTTATGTCTCCGTTAGATGTGCATGTTAATAGAGCTCCAATAAGTGGGGAGGTTGTGTATGTGAAGCATGTTGATGGTAGTTTCTATCCAGCATTTTTGAGTGATGTTGAAAAAACAAATGAGAGGAATATTGTAATTATAAAAAATGGCTCTGAATATGTTGGGATAGTTCAAATAGCAGGATTTGTTGCGAGAAGATGTGTTCTCAATATAAAAGAGGGAGATTACATTGAGATGGGGGAAAGAATTGGAAAAATAAAGCTTGGTTCACAAACTGCTGTAATAATTCCAGCCAACTACAACATAATAGTTGAAGTAGGAGAGAAGGTCTATGCTGGACAAACAGTCATTGCAGTTAAAAGAGAAAACAATTAATGAAATTAAAGAAAGAATTTCAAAAATCAGAGAAGATTTAGGACTAAATAATGTAGATTTTGATATTGTAGATGTTGAGATAGAGGATAAAATTCTAACTATTTACACAAAAAACAGAACTGACAAATCAATAATTATAGGTCCGGGAGGTTGGGTAGTTGGAAAGTTAAGGGAAGAGATGAAAGATAGATTCAAGATTATAAAAGTTGAGGACTATATGGATAGGGTTTTATTTGAGGAGAGGATAAAAGCAATTAAATTATTATTTGATGATAAAGTTATTCATGATATTTGTAACTATTTTTTATATGGAAAAATTCCTAAAAAGAAAAGAGATGTTGTATGTTTAGTTCACTGCCAGTATGATTTATATGCCTTAGATATTTTATCAAATATTTTTAATGTTAAAGCTATAAGTTATGACTTCCCAGCATTAGTTCCACAAAAAACTAAAAAGAAGATTTTAGATTTTTTAAATAAAAGATATATTGAGCATAAGTTTTTAAAATTATCCCTTACAAAGGATGATATAAAAAATCTTATAAATTCATTTCCTTGCGGATTTTTAAAAGATAAGATTATAGAGGATTTAGAGGGCTATGTATTTACAAGCTGTTTAGATACTGCAGTTTTTAAATATAGGAGAGGGATAATTATAAACTTTTTTGAACTCTTCCCAATAAAAATTAAAAAGGATGAAACTTATTTAAATTACTGCCCGTTATGCATCCAAAGCTGTAAAATTGATAAAAACAAAGAAAAACTTATAAAAAAGATTGTTAAAGAGGTTTATAGAGGATTTAAAGAGCCAACAGATGCATCTGAAGAGATATTGTCCATAATAAAGTGATGTGGTGATAGAGTGATATTATTTTTCGAATATGCCCTTGCCTCTGGTTTTGAAGATAAGGGAATTTTAAAAGAAGGAAAGATGATGTTTGACACACTATTAAATCAATTTTTAGAGGTTGATAATGTTACAACTCTAATCTATAAAGATTTTGTTGATGATTATAAAAATTTTAAAAACCTTAAAATAGTTGAAATTGAAAATGAAAATGAAATTGAAGAAAAATTAAACAGCATCTTAAAAAATAAAAAAATTGATTATGCCTTAGTTATTGCTCCAGAGGATGAGGGTATTTTATATAATCTAACAAAAATCATTGAAAAATATCCAGTAAAAAATCTTGGATGTTCTTCTGAGGCAATAAAAATAGCAGGGAATAAATATCTAACTTATCTATCAATAAAAGATGTTGTGAAGACGCCAAAAACCTTCCCTCCAAAAAAATATATTGTAAAGAGGATAGATAGTTGTGGAGGAAAATTTAATTTATTTGATGAGAACTTTTTAATTCAAGAGTTTGTTGATGGAGAAAATCTATCTGTCTCATTGATTGTTGGTAAAAAAATCTATCCATTATCTTTGAATAGGCAGTATATCGACGAGAGGGGATTTGTTGGTGGAGAGGTAGATATCGAACATAAGTTAAAGGATAAAATATTTAAAGAAGTTATTAAAGTAATTAAATGTATAAATGGTTTAAATGGATATGTAGGTGTTGATGTAATAGTTAATGATGAAATCTATATTATAGAGATAAATCCAAGGATAACAACAACAATCTATGGTTTAAAAACAGAACCAAGTTTAGCAAAGTTGTTAATAAAGAATGCAAACAATGAAGAACTAAAATTTAAAGTTGAAGGGATGAGATTTACAATAGACAAATAATAAATTTTTTGTGGTGATTGGATGAAGAATCCAAAGGATATTGTGCTTAAAGAAAGTGAAGACATTGAAGGAATAGCAATTGAAGGACCTTGGTTGGATGAAGAAATTTCTTTAGAAGAAATAATTAAAAACTACTACCTAAAAATTGGATTCCAAGCTTCACACATTGGTAAGGCAATAAAAATTTGGAAACATATTGAAGAGAAAAGGAAAAAAGGAGAAGAAATAACAGTATTCTTTGGATATACTTCTAATATAGTATCATCTGGATTGAGGGAGATTATAGCATACCTTGCAAAGCATAAAAAGATTGATGTTATTGTCACAACAGCTGGAGGAGTTGAAGAAGATTTCATAAAATGTTTAAAACCATTCATATTGGGAGATTGGAAGGTAGATGGAAAATTGTTGAGAGAGAAGGGAATAAATAGGATTGGAAACATTTTTGTCCCAAATGATAGATACATCGCCTTTGAAGAGTATATGATGGAATTTTTTGAAGAACTTTTAGATTTACAAAAAGAAACTGGAAAAATTATTACAGCAAGTGAGTTCTGCTATAAGTTAGGGGAGTTTATGGACAAAAAACTAAAAAATAAAGAGAAAGAGAAATCAATACTATATTGGGCATATAAAAACGATATTCCAATATTCTGCCCAGCAATAACCGATGGTTCAATTGGAGATATGCTGTATTTCTTTAAAAAGTATAATAGAGATGAGGAGTTGAAGATAGACATTGCTAATGATATTGTAAAGCTAAATGATATAGCTATAAACTCTAAGGAAACAGCATGTATTGTTTTAGGAGGTTCATTGCCAAAGCATAGCATTATAAATGCCAACCTATTTAGGGAGGGAACTGATTACGCTATATATATAACCACAGCTCTCCCTTGGGATGGTTCTCTAAGTGGAGCACCACCAGAAGAAGGAATATCTTGGGGAAAAATTGGAGCTGAGGCAGATTATGTGGAAATTTGGGGAGATGCAACGATAATATTCCCACTATTAGTTTATTGTGTAATGAAGTGATATTATGCTCTATGTTGTAGGTATAGGTAGTGGTAGTGAAAGGCATTTTACAAAGGAGGCAGAGGAAGCTTTAAATAAAGTGGATTTGATTGTTTGTTATAAAAACTACAAAAAGTTTGTTGAGAGGTTTAATAAGCCAATATACACAACTGGAATGACGAGAGAGATTGATAGAGTTGATTATGCCTTAAAAGAGGCAAAAAATAAAGATGTTGCATTAGTTTCAAGTGGTGATGCAACAATCTATGGCTTAGCTTCATTAGCTTATGAGATAAATGCTGTTAAAGGTTACAATGTAGATATAAAAGTTATTCCAGGAATAACAGCCGCTTCTTTAGCTTCGGCAATATTAGGCAGTCCATTAAATCATGATTTTGTCGTTATAAGTTTTAGTGATTTATTAACTCCTTTGGAAATAATATTAAAAAGATTTAGATGTGCATTAGATGGGGATTTTGTTATTTGCATATATAACCCATTAAGTAAAAAGAGAAAAGAGCCATTTTTAAAAGCTATTAATATCTTAGCTGAATTTGCAAAAAATAAAAATTATATAATTGGAATAGTTAAGAATGCCGGAAGAGACAAAGAAGAAATTTTAATAACTAATTTTAAAGAGTTTTATGATAATTTAGAAAAATATTTAGAGTTTATAGATATGAACACAATAATTATTATTGGCAATTCTTCAACAAAGGTTATAAATGGCAAGATGATAACTCCAAGAGGATATTTAAATAAATACAAAATTTAGGTGAAAATTATGCTTGAAAAAATTAGAGAGGAGTTAAATTCCTACTTTTTAGAGAGAAGGGAGGAAATTGATATTGCATTAACCTCAATTTTAGCTAATGAGCATACCGTATTTTTGGGAAATCCAGGAGTGGCTAAATCTCAGTTAATTAGGGCTATCGCCTCTCATATAAACGCTAACTACTTTGAAAAGCTTATAACGAGATTTACAACAGAGGATGAGTTATTTGGACCATTAAGCATTAAAGAATTAAAGGATAATGATAGATTTGTTAGGAAAACCTCTGGATATTTGCCAACAGCAGAAATTGCCTTCTTAGATGAGGTTTTTAAAGCAAACAGTTCAATATTAAATGCATTATTATCAATAATTAACGAGAGAATTTACCACAATGGAGATAGGATTGAGAAAGTGCCTTTAATAAGTTTGTTTGGAGCTTCCAACGAACTACCAGAAGAAAATGAGTTATTAGCCTTTTATGATAGGTTTTTGTTTAGAAAGGTAGTTAGAGGAATAAGGAGTTATGAAAATCTCTCAAAGTTGATAGATTTAGAGGAAGAGTATAAACCAAAAACAGTTATTGATGTTGAAGATGTTAAAAAAATGCAGAAAGAAGCTTTAAAGGTTGATATATCAAATATAAAAGATGATTTGATTAAAATAAAGCTATCATTGGAGAGTGAGGGAATAAGAATCTCTGACAGAAGGTTTAAAAAATCAGTTAAGGCAGTTAAGTGTTTTGCCTATCTAAATGGCAAAGAAAAAGCTGATGAAAATGATTTAGACATTTTGAGGCATATTTATTGGAATGAGCCAGATGAGTTTTTTAAGGTCTCAGTAGAGATTTTTAAGATATCAAATCATTTTGCTGGCTTTGCATTAGAGCAGAGAGAAATCTTGGATAGCTTAATGAATGAAATAAAGAAGATTAATAAAGATAGAATACAGTTGGGAGGAATAGAGTATAGAAAATGCCTTGAGATATTAGGAAAGTTGAATAGCATGACTATAACCTTAAAAGATGTTAAAAATAAGGCAATCGAAGCAAATAAACCTTATGAACTTGTTGAGGATGTTTTAAAAGAGGTAGAGGGATTTAAAAAATATGTTGAAGAATTATTGAAGGGATAATTTATGAAAAATGTTATAAAACATGATGCTTATGATA
>JAMOTQ010000008.1 GCA_027068365.1 Methanocaldococcus sp. | reverse complement strand
TTGAGGTAATAAAAGGAGATGAAGATGCTGAATTTGCAGAGGTTTATGAAATTGAGGCAGATAAAATAGAGCCGGTCTTTGCCTGCCCACACAATGTAGATAACGTTAAACAGGCAAGAGAAGTTGCCGGAAAACCAATAGACCAGGTGTTTATAGGTAGTTGCACAAATGGAAGGTTAGAGGATTTAAGAATGGCTATTGAGATTATTGATAAGCATGGAGGAATTGCTGATGATGTTAGAGTTATCGTAACTCCCGCTTCAAGAGAAGAGTATCTAAAAGCATTAAAAGAGGGAATAATTGAGAAATTTTTAAAGTATGGATGTGTTGTTACAAATCCTTCATGCTCTGCCTGTATGGGTTCATTGTATGGTGTTTTAGGTCCTGGGGAGGTTTGTGTTTCAACATCAAACAGGAATTTTAGAGGAAGGCAGGGTTCATTAGAGGCAGAGATTTATCTTGCTTCACCAATAACAGCCGCTGCTTGTGCTGTTAAAGGAGAGCTTACAGACCCAAGAGATTTATAATTTTTAATCGTTTTATTTTTGTATTTTATTTTTAGCTTCGTTTATTTTACTTTTTTACAGAGTATTTCATCTATATCAATATCTTCACTCTTCATAATTTTTTCAATTATCTCATCAGATGTCGAAGGATTATCACATGATTTTATACATTTAAGCATTTCCATTTTATTATTTTGTATTTTATAATTTTTACTATTGTAATACATTTTATATGTAATCATGGCTATTGCTGGAGTTATTAAAAAAGGAATTATTGATGGGATGTCCATACTTTCAACCCCCACAAAAATTTAATTAAGTTATAGTAATATTGTCATTTTAGTTATTTTTCCTACTATAAAATTTTTACGATTTAATTATGTAAAGTAAAGATTTTAAAAAGATAAATTAGTGTAATAAAATAAAATTATTAAATAATTAAAATTAAATAATTAACCATAAATCTAAAAATGAAACGGAGAAAATATATATTAAAAAAACAATCATTAGTAATTAAGCAATGATTATACACTGATAATTTAAATTGTGTGGTGGAAGAAATGAAAAAGACAAAGGTTATTGTTTTAGCTGAAAATGCATTAACAACTCCAAGTAAGTTGGTTAGATATATAAATACTCTAAATCAGCCAATTGCTGTAAAAGAGACATGTTTTGGAGCATACATTGAGGGAGAGGAGGAGTTAGTTGATAAATTAGCCCAGGAGATTAGAAACTTTGAGAGAAATAGGATATTTTGTAAGGATAGGGGTTATACTATATGGGATAAGAGGAGATGTAGAGCATTCAGAGGAGGGGGACCGAGAGAGGGCTTTCATCAATTAGAGGCAGAGCAGGCGGTTTTAGATAAAATTGGATTAGCATTGGATAAAATCGACAAAGAGGGAATAAAACCAATGGAAGAGATTTTGAAAAAAGAAAACGAATTAATAAAGAAAGAGACAAAAATACCTGTGGAGGAATTTAAAAAAGTTGTTGAAAAGGTCTTAGGGAGCAAAAATGAGGCATAAATATAGAAAAGGAAGTTCTTTTGAGAGGGAATTAAAAAAGCTCTTAGAGAAGGAAGGATTTGCAGTAATTAGAAGTGCTGGAAGTAAGGGAGTTGATTTAATAGCTGGAAGAAAAGGAGAGGTCTTAATATTTGAGTGTAAGACCTCTTCAAAAACCAAATTCTATATAAATAAGGAGGATATTGAAAAACTTATAAATTTCTCTAAAACATTTGGAGGAAAGCCATATTTAGCTGTAAAGTTCAATGGGGAGATGTTATTTATAAATCCCTATCTTTTATCAACTAATGGAAAAAACTACGTGATTGATGAGAAAATAAAAGTTATTGCCGTTGATTTTTATGAGGTTGTTGGAAAAGGGAAGCAGTTAAAAATAGACAATTTAATCCAATTTTAAGTTTTCACTTATAATTTTTGTTATGATAACACTTAATAAAGCTATTTTCTTTGGCTTTACTACAACTGATATATGCTTATCATCTTTATGAAAACCAACGAGGATTGAAGCTATTCTATTTTCATCTGCTGGCAGAACTCCAATTGAAACCCTCCCATCGATACCAAAAACTGTCCCAACATCATGAATGTGATAAACTTTTATTTTATCTTTTTTAAAGTCCTTGTTTATTTTTTCAGCTATCACTGCACTCTGCTCCATCAATATTTTTAATAAAGCGGCTGATTCAAAATTCATCTTTATACTTTCCTCAACATCCTTGGATTTCATTTTTAAAATTATCTGTTTTCCATCACATTCTACACCCAACTTTTTATAAGGTAAATCAACCACATACACAACTCTCACCAGACAGCTAAAATAATTTAATCGGTAATAAAATTTATTTTTGTTATGTTAAGTATATAAAAGATATGGTTTTATTATCCCCATTTCCTTACTCTCTTTAATACAACTTTTTCTCCTCCACTAACCTCTCCATCAAACTCAGCAATTAAAGCCCCCTTAGTTCCAAACGTCCCCTTAATAACTCCCCATACATTTTTATCAGGGATATAAACTTTTTCTCCAATAAGTTTTTCCCCAGCTGTCTTAGAAGATGCTAATCCTTCAATATAGGTCTTATCCTTCTTTTTAATAACTCTACCTTCTTTTACAACAATCTTTTTAACCTCTACCTCATCAAAGCTAACAACCTCTCCAAATCCACAAATCCTCAAAGTTGTTGGTGGTAAATCCAACCTCATTATTAAAATCTTATCATTTTCATCAACAACAACTCTTTCCTCTAACTTAAAGATACAGTAGCAAGAATCTCCTCCTTTAATCTCCTCCAATATTATTGGCTCCTCTTTGTCATTAATCTCCTCTATTTTATATGGAATTATTGTTGCTGGAACTGTTAAAAGCCCAACATTTATATGAACTTTCATCTTTGGGGCTAAGTTATATTTAAACAATTCAAGAACTTTTATCTTTGCTATAAATTTATCCACTACTTTCAATTTTGTATTTTCTGATGTTAAAATACATCCTCTAAACAAACTCTCTGGCTCTACTCCAATTAAAGATATTCCAACCCTATCTCCTGCATAAGCCATAGAGACCTCTTGTTTAAAACACTGTATGCTTTTAACCTTAACCTCATGATTTATTGGCAAAATTCTAAGATTGTCTCCAACCTCAACCTTTCCCTTATGGATTGTTCCTGTTACAACCGTTCCAACTCCTTTTATTTTAAATGCGTGGTCAATGGGCATTTTTAGATAACTATCTACTTCTCTTTTAATATCTAAACTGTCTAATAAATTTTTAAGCTCTTTTTTTAATTCCTCTATTCCCTCCCCAGTTTTTGCTGAGATTTTAATAATCTTAGAGTTTTTTAAATTCATCGTTGAATTTAGTATTTGCTTCATAAACATTTCAGTTCTATTAATCTCTTCATCACTTGCTACGTCTATTTTATTTATAACAACAATTGTGGGGATGTTTAATAAATCCAAAACTAACAGATGTTCTCCTGTTTGTGTCTTTGGTCCTTCTTTTGCATCCACAACTAATAAGGCAACATCTATAATATTCCCTGCCCCAATGGCTGTTCTTATCAACTCAGAATGTCCGGGAGCATCAACCAATGTAATCCTATATCTATCTAAAATAAAAGAGGAAAAGCCCAAATCAATAGTTATCCCTCTTTTTTTGGATTCTTTTGGTTTGTCCAAGGCAGAGGTTGAAGCTATTTCAGTCAGTTGCTTTGCTAACTGTGTTTTTCCATGGTCAATATGCCCAAACAAACCAACATTTACGTTTTTCATCTCCATAAACATCACCAAATATTTAATTATTAATTTATTTTTGTTTTTGTCTTAATTTTTCTCTTCTAATTATAAACCATCTCTTTGGCTTTTTTATACCTAAAAATTTTATTTTTGCCTTTCTTATTGTTCCAGAAACCCCTAAGCAAATAATATTTATTGGTTTCTCTTTAAATTCTCTAACCAAAATTAAAGAGCTTTTTACATAATCAACATTGTCCCTTTGGCATCTTAAAATACCATAAGGGAAATTATAATAAACAAGCCATGGATTTGCCTTAGATATCCCCCAAAACCCATAATATTCTAAAACAGCTTTTCTAATTAAATTAACAACCTCTCCCTCTTTTAACTCCTCATCGTATAATATTTTAAAGGCAATATATCTTTTCTTCTCTCTCAAAGTTGGTGGTAGTGTTTTAAGCATTTTTATCACTCAATAAATGTAATTGTATTTAGAAATTTTTATAATACATTATCTTTAACAAAAGTTTTTATTATTTAAGGTTCATTAATAATTATCAAAATTAAATAAAATTGGGATAATTATGCTCAAAGATTACGCTCTCAAAATACTAAAAAAATCATTAGAGTATGATGTAGGATTTGGAGATATAACAACAAATTCTATAATTCCAGAAGGTATAAAAGCTAAGGGTGTTATTAAAGCCAAGGAAAAATGTGTAATTTGCGGGATTGATTTTATAGTTGCATTTTTTGAAGAATATGGCATAAAATGTAAAAAATTATTTAATGATGGAGAAGAAGCTTATGGAAATATATTGGAGTTTGAAGGAGATGCGAGAACTATTTTAATGCTTGAAAGAACTGCCTTAAATCTGCTTATGCATCTCTCCGGAATAGCTACCATCACAAATAGGATAGTTAAAAAAGCTAAATCAGTAAATAAAAAAGTTAGAATTGCCTGCACAAGGAAAACACTTCCTTTATTATCTCCCCTACAAAAATATGCTGTATATGTTGGTGGTGGAGACACCCATAGGTTTAGATTAGATGACTGTGTTTTAATTAAAGATAACCATATAGCAATTGTTGGAGTAAAAGAAGCTATAAAAAGAGCTAAGGAAAATGTTAGTTTCACAAAAAAGATTGAGGTTGAAGTTAGCAATTTGAAGGAGTTGAGGGAAGTTTTAGAGGAGAGGGCTGATATAATAATGCTCGACAACTTTAAACCAGAAGATGTTGAGAAAGCTTTAAAGATAATTAATGATTTTGAGAGAAAGACCAATTTTAGACCAATAGTTGAAGTTAGTGGTGGAATAAAGGAGGATAATATTTTAGAATATGCGAGGTATAATGTTGATGTTATTTCTCTTGGAATTTTAACGCATTCAGTAAAAAGTGTTGATATGAGTTTAAATATAGTTAAATACAAATAAACAAAATTAAAAATTAATAGAATAATAGTAAAATAAAAATAGTATTATCACTAATCAAAAACAAAACAAAAATATGACACAAAGGGTTATATCATGAATTTTGTGATAATCGTTGCAATAATGGTATTGGGAATTGGTCTGATATTAGCGTTTATGGTATTAAATAAAAACAAGTCCGAAACTACTGCCACATATAAAAAGGCACAAGAAGAGAAAATCGATGCTGAGATTAAAATGTTAAAAAATATAAAGAGTAATATATGCTCTGGAGCTTCCGATGAGATTATAGATAATATTTTACATAGTGAAAACAAACTGTTAAAAGACGCACTTAAAAATAATTTGGATGATGCGGATGTGTGTAAAAAATTAAGGAGGTAGTAAAACACCAACAACCTCAACAAATTTTGGATTCTTCATTTTTTTATCAAAATACATGCAAACTCCAACCATTATATTTCTTTTTTTGGCTATAATGTAATCACACTCGCATCCAATCATTTCAAAACTCTCTTTCATTCTTTCAAAACCAAATGTATCTGGATAAAGAGGATTTTCTTTCAAAATCTCATTTATTCTATTGACAAACTTGTCTATTTCATCAACCTCCTCTATTATCTCAAAACCATCTTTTTTTAGTTTCTCAGTCAAATAATCTTTAATACTACTATATTCTTCAAATTCCTCATCTCTGCAAACTCCTTTAACCATTAACATCTCATCCGTCTCAAATAACGGCTTAGAACCTTTAAAAGCATTTAAAGTATGCATTAATTTCCCAATATTTGCCTTCCACATAACAACACCAATTTTATAAATTTTTAACTTCTTCACAGTATCTCTTAATAATTTCAGCTGATTTTCTAAATGCAATTAACTCATCTTTATCCAATTCAATTGATACAATCTCTTCTACTCCATCTCTTCCAATCTTTACTGGAACTCCAATACACAAATCCCTAATTCCATCAAACTCCCCATCTACATAGGCAGATAGGGTTAATAATCTCTTCTCATTATTTACAATACATCTTACAACGTTTAAAATAGCTGCTGCTGGACCAAACTCAGAGCCACCTTTCAATCTAATAATCTGCTCTCCCTTTGTTTTAACATCCTTTATAATTTCATCTATTGGTAAATCCTTAAATCTTTCAAATTTTTGGATTGGAATTCCTCCAATAGAGGTAGCACTTAACAACGGAACCATGCTGTCTCCATGCTCTCCAATAATTCTCGTCCTAACCTCGTCAATATGAACTCCAAAGAATTTGGCAATAGCAACCTTAAACCTCAAAGAATCTAAGTGAGTCCCCAATCCAAAAACCTGATTTCTTTCAAATTTTGAATCTATTAAAGCTTTATAAGTCATTACATCCACAGGGTTTGTTATAACAAATATTTTTGTATCACATATCTCAGCTATTTTTTTGGCATACTTTCCAACGATTTTTGCATTTATTTTTGCTAAATCCATTCTACTCATTCCTTCCTTTCTTGGAACTCCACTTGTTATTATTACAATATCACTCTCATCAATTATCTTTAAATTTTCATCACTCTCAACGTATATGTTCGCATCACTCTTCGTTCCAGCTAATGCGTCATAAATATCCTCCTTTAACCCTTCTAATTTATTTATTGAGTGTTCTCTTCCAATCAACACTAAATCTTTCATAAAAGGTTCTTTAGCCAATAATAAAGCTGTTGCACTCCCAACTCTACCAGAAGCTCCAATTACAGAAACTTTCATACTATCTCCTCAAAAAAGTTTTTAGTAAATTTTAGATTTTAGTTAAAATTAAAATAAAAAATTAGAATATTAATCAGATAGAAAAAATTTCTTTTATTTTTTCCAATATTTCAGTGAATTTTTTGGTATTTAGATGTCCAACTTTATATTCGACTATCTTTTTATCAATAGTTACCAATCTACTGGGTCGGACATAACTTTTACCATATAGGGTTCCACCAATAATATCATTATCATCTATTTCAATAGCATAAGGGTCGTTTCTTCTTTTACTTGTTATCTGGCAAATAATTATGTCATCTCCTTTTAAAGTGGCTAAAACTAAAGCCGGTCTTTTTTTATAGTTGCTGAAATCAGTAAAAGGGAATTTAATAACCACTATATCTCCTTTCATAATTTTGACCATCTTTCATCCTCCTCTTCGTCAAGCCAATCCTCAGCAAAGGATGTTTCAGCTAAAAATAATAATTCTTCTTTATCGGTATTTTTTACCATTTTTAGCTTTTTTATAAATTCATAAACTTTTCTTAACATAGGTTCTGGTAAAGTATCAATCTCTTTTATAATCATGTCTTTTGTTATTGTCACAAATATCACCTAAAAATAAAAATTAAAGCTCTTCAACAAAAGAGTAAATTAAATTAATGTTATTTGATAGTATTTCCTCAGCTTCATCCAACACATCATTTAATGTGCTTATTGTTATAGCCGGCTGAGAAATTTCTGATAAAAATTTGTGAATATCATTCTCATGGAATAAAATCCCTTCATAATATCTTAGATTTGGGATAGCATATAATACCCCATCTAATGAGGTTATTTCTCTTGAAGCATCGACTATTGTGTCAATTGTTAATGTCATAGTTCCAGATGTTTTTGAGACCCTTGCCTTTCTATAAGTTCTTAAAATCCCTACTTTTGCCTTTTCAATGAATGGGGCAGTTCTTTCATAGGTATTATCTGCCTCATAAATATCAACATCAAAAACCCCCTTAGGGTCTTCAACAATTATAACATTTGGATTAAATTTAGATAAAAATTCTGGCTCAACTCCTCCCAATCCTGTTAAATCAACAATTAAGTCAGGATTTACCTCATTTTTCATAAACTTTAACTTGAATTCATTTAAATTTAAGAATTTTATGCTGTTGTTATTTGGAACAAATCCTTTCATAAATTCATGTATATCAACCAAATAAACATTATCAGCATATTTTGATAAGTTTTGAGCCACATAATTTCCCCACAAATAAACCCCAAATACTACAACTTCTTTAAATTCCTCTCCTTCCAAAAAATCTCTAATTGCCTTATATTTTCTCTTAGCTATCTCATTTATTACATCAATAACCTTTGTTTTTGTGTCAATTGTTTTTACTGTTTCAGTTATACCATATTTCATAATTCCACCCCCAAAATGAAAAGATATTAAATAGTAATTCCAATCCTATTTAATGCATCAACCAACTCTTTTTTTATTCTCTCCCCAATATCTTCCTTATGGATAACTGAGGAAGGAGATAAAGAGGCAGTTAAGACCCTCCCTTTCTCATCCAAGATTATGAGCATAGAACCAGAGCCGGGAACCCCCAACCTTCCCCTCGCAATGTATAAGTCAGCTTTTTCAGTATCAACAGCCATTAACCCCTTATTTAAGGCAGGCATTCTCGTTAAATCAGCGAATCTTGTATCTATGTCAAGCATTTTTATCTCCGCATTACAAATTTTTAACATAATATCTTTTATTACTTTAAATTTCTTTTCATTGTTTGTAGCAACAACAATTTTTTTGGCATTTCTTATTTTTTCTTGGATTTTTTTAATTTCCTCCTCTTTGTCTCCTCCCCTAATATTATTAATTGACTCAATAAAGGCATTTTTAATAATTTCTTCCATCCTAAACCCTCTTCAACCAATCTAAATCATTCTTATGCAAGTCCCTAATATCGGTTAATCCATATCTAAGCATAGCCAACCTACTAAATCCAATACCCCAAGCCAAGACAGGTTTTTTAATACCTATTGGTTCCAAAACCTCAGGTCTGAATATACCAGCCCCCAAGATTTCTAACCATCCCTTGCCCTCTAAATAGACCTCTGCCTCTAAGGATGGCTCAGTGAATGGGAAATAAGCAGGTCTAAATCTAACCTTATCAAAGCCCAATCTATTTAAAAATTCTTTTAAGACGCCAATTAAATTGTTAAAATTAACATTATCATCCATTATAATTCCTTCGCACTGATAAAATTCAGGCAGATGTTTATAATCAATTGCCTCATTTCTAAAAACCCTATCTATACAAAATACTTTATGTGGCTTGTTTTTTTCTTCTTCCGATAGTGAAGCTAAATACCTTATAGATGACGCAGTTGTATGAGTCCTTAAAATCAATCTCTTAGATATATTTTCATCAAATTTGTATTTCCAACCTCTCTCATGGACTTCTTTAACCTTATTCAATAAATTTTCTGGGATATCTCCAACATTTGGATACTTTAAGAAGAATGTGTCTTGCATTTCTCTTGCAGGATGGTCTTGTGGTTCAAAAAGCATATCAAAGTTCCAAAACTCTGTTTCTACAATTGGGCTTTTAACCTCTTTAAATCCCATAGCCAATAAAATCTCCTTAACCTCCCTTATAATTCTTGTTAATGGATGGATTTTAGCAGGATATACTGGCTTTGTAGGAACTCTTACATCATAAGGTCTTATATATGCCTTCTTCCACTTTCCACTTATTATAATATCCCTTGTTAGTTGAGTAATCTCTTCTTCAATCTCAATTGGTTTTTTTATGAATTCTTTACCTTTATTTGTTAATTTTATCTTTATCTCTTTCTCTTCATCAAAATCAACATAGCCCCTCTTTTTCAAAATCTCAATAATCTTTTTCTCTTCCTCAGAAAAGTTATCAAAATATTTATTTTCTTTAATTTTTTTAAGTAGGTTTTCCTCAACATCTTCATAATCTAAGTTATCAAAAATAATTTTTCCTTTTTCAATCCTTGCTATTCCTTTTCTTTTTATAGCTCCTAAGGCGGCATTAATCTCTTCTTTTGGTAAAATATCCTTTAAATTTTTAATTTCAATTTCATTTGTGTTTTGTTGCTTTAAATATTTAGCAATCTTCCTTTCTGGAAAATCATCCTCATTGATAAGCTTCACTATTTTTTTTACTTTTTCTTCTGTTCCTACTAATCCTTTACCTTTTAACCATAATGAAACTCTCAAAATTTTTTCTTTTGGCATAAACTTTCCTAATTCATTTAAATCAAACTCCTCCCTATTATTATCTTGAAAAATCTTCAACAATCTCTTTTCATCTATGTGAAGTTCCATAACCTCCACCCATAAAACTGTCAATTTTTTATCTTTATAATATGCTCCATTAATAAATAGATAACTGCATCCAATAGAGGTTATTATTACACAATATCATTAAGGTGTTATTATGCTTAACGATGACGATATTAAAATAATTGATGAGATTTATAAAGAGGGTTATTTATTTGCTCAATATGGCATCTATATAAAGAAAAAATTTAAACAAAGAGTTTTTAAAATTCCTGTGGATGTTGGTCTTGGTTGCCCTCACAAAAAAAATGGTGGTTGTATATTTTGCCCAGAAATGGGAAGACCAATATCTGTTAAGTATTGTAGAGCCAATATTCCATTGAAAGAGCAGATTGAAAAACAGATGGAAAATCAAAGAAAAAAAGGATTTAAAAAATTTTATATATATTTTTATCCTGGAACTAACACTTATGCTCCACCAGAGAAATTAAAAGAAATTTGGGATTTTTGTTTGTCATACAATGATGTTATTGGCTTATCAATTGGAACAAGACCTGACTGCTTAGAAAAGGAAAAACTCAATATATTGGCTGAGTATGTTGAAAATGGTTATGATATTTGGATTGATTTAGGAATCCAAAGCATGCATCAAAAGACATTAAAGATTTTAAATAGAGGGCATAATGTCTCAGATACTATAAAAGCAATAAAGGACTGCCATAAAAGAGGAATAAAGATTTGTGGGCATGTAATTTTAGCTCTACCTGGGGAAACTTGGGAGGAGATGATGGAGACAGCAAAAATTTTATCTCTGTTAGAGATTGAGGCAGTTAAAATTTATCCTTTGGTTGTCATTAAAGGCACAAAACTAGAGGAGATGTATTGGAGAGGAGAATATAGGACATTAGATGAAAAACAGTATATAAATTTAGTTTGTGATTTTTTAGAGCATTTATCTCCTTATGTATTAATTCAAAGATTATCCAAAGATAAAGTTCCTGAGAGTATTAAGTTGTCTCCAGAATGGTATTTAGGTAGATTAAAAATTATGAATAAAGTGAGTGAGATATTGAAAAAAAGAGGAACTAAGCAGGGAGCAAGGTTTTTTAAATAATTCTATACTCTTTTTTCATTAAACCTTCTTATCTATCTAAGTTTAATCCCAATAATATCTAGTTTAAAACTTCCAAGAGGTCTGATTTCCATAGGGGGAGACCCCCTATTGGTATACCCCACATCCATTTAACCAATTATCAAAGTTTTTAAAATTAAATAAGGTAGTTATAGAAGCCCTTTGGGCTTCTAAATATTCCTTAGTAAATATATTTCTTTGATAATTGGTTATAAGTTGGGGCTTTCAGCCCCAATTAATGTCTAAACTTTAACCTCCAAGAGGTCTGATTTTAACTTTCTTTTGATTCATTAGCCATTTTAATCACCTTTTTGTATTTTCATACCGAAACGGTCTGATTTTAACATATCAAAAGAAGAAGGACAGATAATTAACAAGATACGTGAATTTCCATACCGAAACGGTCTGATTTTAACTGTCATAGAAAGAAATGGAATAAAAGCAGTAAAAATAAAAATATTTCCATACCGAAACGGTCTGATTTTAACACATTAGCTGGAACTCATAAGTTTTGGACGTTATTCAATTTCCATACCGAAACGGTCTGATTTTAACTTATAAACGCTTTTAATAATATCTCTAAAATCCAATTTCCATACCGAAACGGTCTGATTTTAACCAGTTAAAGCGATAAACGGAACTGTATTTGCATACATATTTCCATACCGAAACGGTCTGATTTTAACCACAATCCGGTGGTAAGGATTACAAGTATGCAATATATTTCCATACCGAAACGGTCTGATTTTAACCTTTTAAGTATTCTGGATTGTCCCACTCTTTTGCTAGAATGTATTTCCATACCGAAACGGTCTGATTTTAACCTTTTAAACTTCTATATATTTCTACGTTTCTTATATTTCCATACCGAAACGGTCTGATTTTAACAATTTTAACATTTTTTTTCTCTTCTTCAATCTCTTCAATATTTCCATACCGAAACGGTCTGATTTTAACTCCTCCCTCCCACGCACACGCACACACACGAGAGAGATTTCCATACCGAAACGGTCTGATTTTAACCTTTTAAGTATTCTGGATTGTCCCACTCTTTTGCTAGAATGTATTTCCATACCGAAACGGTCTGATTTTAACCTTTTAAACTTCTATATATTTCTACGTTTCTTATATTTCCATACCGAAACGGTCTGATTTTAACAAAGAGTTACAGAGATATTTAAGTAGAAGGTTGGAGTATTTCCATACCGAAACGGTCTGATTTTAACAGTAGATTAACTGATAGAGGAATTAGAGGTCCAAAATTATTTCCATACCGAAACGGTCTGATTTTAACCAATCTCTTTTATATCCTTTATATCAATTCTGAAAACCATATTTCCATACCGAAACGGTCTGATTTTAACAGTCTTACCCTAACTGCACCAAATGCGGCACACAAAAGATTTCCATACCGAAACGGTCTGATTTTAACTTAGAAATAAGAAATGGAATTTATTTCTTTATCAGTTTATTTCCATACCGAAACGGTCTGATTTTAACCTCTCAATATTTTAATTATTTTTTCAAAATTCTCTTTATTTCCATACCGAAACGGTCTGATTTTAACCTCTCAATATTTTAATTATTTTTTCAAAATTCTCTTTATTTCCATACCGAAACGGTCTGATTTTAACTCCCACTCTTTCCATTTTTGCCTCTCCAAACCTATCTCCATTTCCATACCGAAACGGTCTGATTTTAACGTATAGGTTATTTTCATCATCTATAATGTTTATAACAAAGTATTTCCATACCGAAACGGTCTGATTTTAACGAGTATTCTTGACAATTTTGATGAGAAGTATAAAAAAATTTCCATACCGAAACGGTCTGATTTTAACTTTATCTTTCGTGATGATGATTATGTTGATGTCATCATCACACTCTACATGATTTCCATACCGAAACGGTCTGATTTTAACGAGGACAACTTAGACATTGGAACACTACAACCTATATTTCCATACCGAAACGGTCTGATTTTAACAGTTAACAACCCCGTCCCCGTTCCAGTCAACTGTTTGATTTCCATACCGAAACGGTCTGATTTTAACACGCCACTGTAGGTATTATAACTAAAACATCACCTAATTTCCATACCGAAACGGTCTGATTTTAACCTGGGCATCATTAAATGGTTTGCTAAGGATTGTGTTTTCGAAATTTCCATACCGAAACGGTCTGATTTTAACGATGTTGGACAGCACTTTGAAAATGCTGTCCTGTATAGATTAGCATTTCCATACCGAAACGGTCTGATTTTAACAGGGCAATCATTCGAGATATTGTTATTTTATTCACTCCTAATATTTAAGCTTTTCTATACCATTTTTGTCGAAGGGTAGATAACCACTTTTATTTATATACCTTTACTAATATTTAAACTTTTCCCTACAATTATAAAAAGAACTTTAAAACCTCTAATTATTAAAACCTAAATTATTTATTGAAGAAATCTCAAACTAAAAATAATTAACTAAAATCTTCAAAAAATCTCAGTAATTCAGTTAATCCAAATAAATAAAATCATTAAAATACTTTACCCTTAGAAATTGTCTAAAAATCCATAAAATCAAAAAATAATAAATTAAAAACCTCTAAATTGAAAATAAAAAACTCTCCACGAGATATTTTGCTTATGAGATAACCTTATCAACCATATCTAATTGCAAAGCCATTTTTATCTCTCTTGCAATTCTCTGCCCCATACTTAACGGCTCTCCATTGTATAAGAAAGAGTAAGCACTACCATTCATAAAGCTGTTTGTTCCGCCATCAATTCTT
>JAMOTQ010000007.1 GCA_027068365.1 Methanocaldococcus sp. | reverse complement strand
ACTCTAACTTTTTTTACCTCATCCCCTTCAATTTCCATTTCAGAAACTCTTAGACCCCCTTTTGTCTCTACTTTTAAAGGATTTTTCTTCATTATTCTCTCATAGACGTATTTTGAGAAACATCTAATTCCATTACCGCACATCTCTGCCTCAGAGCCATCACTGTTAAAGATTCTAAATCTTACATCGTATTCATTAGATGTTGGCTTTTGGATAAAAATAACCCCATCAGCTCCTACTGAAAAACCTCTTCTGCAAATTTTTTTAGCAAAATAACTTTTCTCCTCTTCTTTAACTTTCTCTCCATCAAACTCATTAATAACTATGTAATCATTCCCCAATGCGTGCATCTTTGTAAATTCCATTTTCTACACCACAAAAAAATAGTTTTAATTAATAATTAGCTTGAAGGTCTTATATTTACTTTATTTAAACATTTTTCATCTATTACCACAACATCCTTAACTGATACTACAATTTTGTAAGGTATTAAAACATTTCTCCCTTCTTCTATTTTTATTGGGCTATTTTCTGATGGCTCAACTTCCAAAGATACTAACTTACCTAATTTTTCATCAAAAATTACATCTTTAACTGTTCCTATGACACTTCCTAAGTTTCCAACTATGCTCCTACCAAACAATAATTTAGCTGGCATTTTTTCCATTTTACCCCCTATTAGATTTTTTTATTTTTTAAAAGCGTCTCAGCAAATTTTAAATCATCTTTTGTATTAACATTAAATATTAACTCCTCAATAATCATAATTTTCTCTTTTTGATATCCATGCTTTGGCGATAAAACATTTATCCCTACTGGGACTAAGCCATTAAACTCAATTGAAGGATTGGGATATTTCTCTTTTGGAATCATTACAGTTAATGCCTCAATCTCTGGATTTTTTGCTTTGATGCAATAAAAATAATCAACAATACTATTAATAATTTTCGATGTTAAATTAATCAAATCAGAACTAACAACTAAAAACGGCTCAGAGAAATAGTCAATACATTCATTTAAATCTTCTATATAATCTCTACCAGACGTTTCAATAATTTTAATATTTTTATTAACATAATTTTTAGATATATAATCCTTAGTTTTTGGAGTGTTAGGAGATACTGCAACAAATATATTATTTACCTTTGAATTTAATAAAGGATGGAGAACATAATCAATAAGGCATTTATTGTTTAATTTAATTATTGGTTTCTCAACACATCCCATTCTTGTTCCTTTGCCACCAGCCATAACTAAGGCATCCATTTTAAAACCTCATTTAACTTTTATTTTGATTTAATTTTTAAAACTTTTATTTTGATTAGATTTAAATAATTTTAGTTATAAATCAAAATCAAAAATATTATAAAAATCATAAAATGTGAGGAGCATGTGTTCTATAAGTGGAATAATTGTTAAAGAAAATCAAATTCCTGCTAAATATTCAATAGATATGATGAAGATTTTAAAGCATAGAGGAAAAGATGGCTCTGGGTTATTATTGGATGATGAAGTGATTTATTTCAAAAATTTTGAAGATATTGAAGATTTGGAGAATGAAACTATCAAAAATTTAAGCTTAGCACACAACAGATTGGCAATCGTTGGAAGATATGGAGTTCAGCCGATACCAAATGAAGATGAGACAATATGGTTAGTTTGTAATGGAGAAATTTATAATTATATTGAGTTGAGGGAATATCTAAAACAAAATCATGAATTTAGGACAGATAGTGATAATGAAGTTATAATCCATCTATATGAAGAGGAAAAATTAAAGGAGTTAGATGGAGATTATGCATTTGCCCTCTATGATAAATCAAATAATACTTTATTATTGGCAAGGGATACCTTTGGAGTAAAGCCATTGTTCTATATAGATACAGATAATTATTTTGCATTTGCATCTGAAAGAAAAGCATTGTGGCATCTGCTAATAAATATTAGTGGATATAAAAAGGATTTAGATGAGCTAAATAGCAAAATCAAAACATTGAAGCCAAATTCACAGTTGATTTATTATTTAGATAATAACAAATTTGAAATTATTGAAGGTATTAAAAAAATAGAGGTAAATTATATTGGAATGGACAAAATAGAGTATGAAAATGCCAAAAAATGTTTAGATAGGGCATTAAAAAAGGCGGTTTTAAAGAGAGTTAGGGGCTTAGATAAAGTGGGGGTTATATGCTCTGGGGGAGTTGATAGCTCTTTAATTGCTAAATTATCCTCTTTATACTGCGAAGTTATCTTATATGCCGTTGGAACTGAAAACAGTGAGGATTTAATTTATGCTGAAAGATTAGCTAAGGATTTAAATTTAAAGTTAAGGAAGAAGATTATTTCAGAGGAAGAGTATGAGAAATATGTGTTTAAGGTAGCTAAGGCAATAGATGAAGTTGATTTAATGAAAATAGGTGTTGGAATCCCCATCTATGTGGCATCAGAGATGGCTAATAAAGACGGTTTAAAGGTCGTCCTATCTGGACAAGGGGCTGATGAGTTGTTTGGTGGCTATGCAAGACATGAAAGGATTTATAAAGAAAAAGGGGAGGAGGAGTTAAAAAAAGAGTTATTAAAAGATGTAAATAACTTATATAAGGTAAATTTAGAGAGGGATGACCACTGCACAATGGCTAATGGTGTTGAGTTGAGAGTTCCTTTCTTAGATGAGGAGGTTGTTGAGATTGCCTTATCAATTCCAGTGGATTATAAGATGTCTGAACTTAGTAACAGACCTTATGCAGAGTCCAATATTTCAGTGAAAAGTGAGCCCATAAATGGGCTCAAAAATACCAATTTAAATACAAAATGCATAAGGTCTGTTAGAAAGAAGATTTTAAGGGATGTTGCCTCCCAATATTTGCCAGATTATATTGCTTACAGACCAAAGAAAGCGGCTCAATATGGAAGTGGTGGAGAGAAGATG
>JAMOTQ010000006.1 GCA_027068365.1 Methanocaldococcus sp. | reverse complement strand
GTTGATTTCGAATAAAACTTATCAATAACAAAGTCATCTATAACGAAAATGTTATATTCCAGAGTTATAAAATCCCGAACGAAATTGAATAGGTTTTCTTGTGGATTAAACCCCCAATCCAAAGAAATCGATTTATAGTGTCATGAGATATGTTTATTCCGAAAATCCTCAATGTTTTGGCTAATTCAACACACGAATTAAACTCTGACAATAGAAGAAACAAAATATAAATGAGCACATTCGATTTTTTTGAGAATACTCTCACCACACACAATTTTTATTCGAAAAATAGTAAAATGTTGTAGTAAAAATATCTTATCGTAAATACTATATTATTATATTCAGATATGCTTACGAAACTTCTATTTAATTGTGGTTTGAACTACAATTTATATTTTATGAGTCAAAAAACTCCAAACCGGCAATTGTAAATAAAAATACTGATATTAATAGATACCTTTCATCCTGAGCCACCCAAAATAAAGGCATAATTAAAAAGATAATTGCAAGTGTTAGGATATAATAATTAAATGATTCATTTTTAATGATGTTACCTTTTTCAATGATAAGAAGAGCTAATAACACAGTTATTGGGATGGTTATATTTATTAAAAATTTGGGTATGTAAAATATAATATTATTAATGAAAATATCTCTTGAAATTCCGCCTTTTGTGGATATCTCGCTTATATAACCATGTATTTCTCCCCCACTTATAAAAAGTAGAATTGGATACAATATTATTGACAAAGTTAAATATAATATTGACTGTTTATTTTTTTGATAAAAAGTATAAATTAGGGGTATAATTAAAGAATGGACCCTTACTAATGCTGAAATTGAGGTTAATACAGATAATAAAAATATCTCTAAATTTTTGCCTTTGAAATTTTTCAAGAAGTATAATATTATTATTAAAAATGTTAAAAATGTTAGTTCAGTTGAAAACATTAAGAGATATAGTTTAAATAATGGAATTTCTAAGAGTATTAACAGCCCAATCAATCCTAAAATTTTCCTTTTGAAATATAAAAATAAAAATCCAACCATAACAAAAAACATGTAGATTTGGTAGAACACAATGCTTTCTAATGAAGGTTTAAAAATATGAAACCATATATATAAGCAATAAGAAAGACCACAAAAGCTTCTACCTGAAATTATTGTTTCATAGTGTCCTAAATATAGGAGAGATAAAGCTCCCTCTAAATAAACAAACAATGCATCCCAAACAATGCCAAAATCATACCTATGCCAAAAAATCCACAATGCAGAGATAATTAACGCAATTATGTAATAGGGGCTTTTTATGTAATAATAAAATATTGCACAAGTAATAAACAAGATTATAAAAAACAGGAGTAAATCCTTAAATTTATAAATAATATGCTTTGCAAATAATCTTCCAACAGTGCTTGGTAGATTTTCATCACTACCTGTTATATAGAGAGTGTTGTTATGATAAATAACCGCTGGACAGAAGGAGACGATATACGGTAGTTTAACATTCCAATTATCTTTCATTTGTGGATTGTTATTAATATTCCCAACATAGACGAATGTTTTATTTCCATGATTGTCTTTTCTCAAACTATAATATATAAATTTAGACCACTTTCTTGATATTGAACTATTTCCTTCAATTATTATCCAATTCCTTTTTTCATTAATTACTTTTAATATTTCATCTTTTGAAGGATAGAATATCAAATTTCCACTACAATTAACATTATAAAAGTGAGATAACACTAAGTAGGGGTCTGTCCAACATGAACATTTATAGATAAACATCCATGTTGGACTTGGGAATCATCAACCTCGACTCCCTCTGGGTTCATTGGGAGCAAGTCATCGGTCTCTTCCCCAGTCACGGGGACCCCAACTCCGCCTATCGGTTTAAATAATAATTATCGATGCCTCCTTAGGTCTCCATTATCACCTTCATCAGAGGCATCTTTACGATTGTAGGGTATATATAAATCCATATATAAAAATTTCGGTAATAAATATCTATAAATATTCATATTTATCTATGAAAAATTAAACTGTTTCAAACGGCATTCAACTCTATTCTTTCCAGCAAATCTTTTATAGTTTCCAATATTAAAACATTTAGGAACTGAGTATTTTCCACCAACAATGATTATTTCTGTTGCATTTATACTCTTTAATTTATTAATGTATTTTTTATCTGTTGAGCCCCAAGGAATTATAAACGGTGTTGCATTTAAGTGTTCTGAAAGTTGATAAACTAATGTTTTATCTTGGTCAGAGCCAATAACAACAGTTTTTGCAGTAGAAGGACATATTATTATCAAAAAAAGAAAAAGAATTAAATATAAATATTTTCTCATTTTATCCCATTACATTTAACTAAGTATTAAGCAGAATTTTTATATATAATATACATACAAAAACATTTCGGTAATATAATAAAGGTTTAACTAAATTTTATTATATTTTTATATGTGTTTATATTTTGGTGATAATTATGAAAAAGATAGGCATACTTGAAATAGTTGTTATACTCTCTATATTAGTTACTTCTGCATCCTTAGCATATAAATTTTATAGCACCAATAATGGAAACAATTATGAATTTGATGGAAACCAAATGTATAAATGTGCATGGATATGTGAAAAGATTTTGGATAAAAATTTTCCTCTAAATGCTACTGTAATTGGAAGATGGACAATATCAAAAAAACCATTTAAAGGAGAGGTAGAGATATATAAGGCAAAAGGGGGAACGTTATATGCAATATACAATAAAACACCAATAACTATTGGGGGAGAGTTGGCTTATAAAGAAGATATCGCCGCAAAAAAAATAATTTTAAAGCCAATTGGGAGATCAATAATAAAATATGAGATAAATCCAATAAATGGGAAATCATTTAAAGATATTATAACCAAAATAGACAATACCTCAAAAAATTTTAATAGTTTAAGAACTATCGTCATTATTATCGAAGGCGATATGGGGGTTGATTCAAAAACCTACACACCAACTGAAAGGCAAAGAATAATAAATAAACTTGATGTTGATATTAAAAAAGGTTTAAAATTATATTTTGTTGATTATGGGCTTATGATTAGTGGTAAATTTGAACTAAATACATTAAAAAACCTTGATAATTTTATAAATGCCACAAATATATCAACATCAAAATTAACCATATATGTTGTAGTTAATAATTCAAAAGAAGAGATTCCTGACGAAATAAAAAGACAGTATGATATAATTACATTGGGATAATATGGAAAGGATTGAACTTCACCACTTGTTTGTTATATTATCTTGTATTTATTTAATATTTTCAAACATTTCAGTTAATTCAGCACTGGTTTTTTTGTTTTCAGCAGTGTTTTTTTATTTATCTTTTATTGTTGGTAAAAGGTTATATTATATAATGGGTATAAATAATGGAAATCAAATAAACTTAAAAAAACATTACTATTTTGGAATTTTGTTGATAATAATTGGGTTTATAGCAATAATATCTGATTTAATTTGGGTTAGAGACATTCCTCTACTTAATCCTTTATCAAGAAGATTTTTAAATGTGTATTTTACAACATTATCACATCTCTTTTTAGTTGGATGGGCAATTACAATAGCTTCATCTAATATGGATAAGAGAAAAATCATAATTTATACACTCATATTTTCAGTGTTGGTTATGCTTATTGGATATAGAACAAGCGTATTGGTCTTATTAATATCAACTATTGCCGTGTTATATTACAAAAATAAGATATCTAATAGAGAAATTTTAAAATATGGAGTTATTATTTTTGTTATTTTGTTGGGGCTGTCTATATTGAGATTGTATGCTTTGGGTGTTGAAGGAAATCCAATTACGTCAAGGATATCACTAACTATGTCCGTGTATGATATAATATTTAACTACTTTAATGGCGTTTTTAATGGATATTTACACTATGCGGCAGTTTTTTCATACCTTGGAATGTGTAATGGAGCAAGGACGGTTATAGCAAAGGCATTGGGAATTTATGGGGTGAGTATAACCCCAACAATCGTTGGGGCGGTTATAGGAGATTACGGAACTTTGGCTGTAATTCCATATTTTGGGATATTGGGGATATTTTTAGGATTTTTCTACAAATTAGCAGAGGAGTTAAAAGGGGTTTATTTGGGAATTTTTGGGATATTATTTGCCTATACCCTTATAGCAATAGAAAGTGGAATTTTAGATATTGATGTAATTGCCTACTATTTATTTGGGTTGATATTATGTATATATGCAATATTTTCAAAAAAGTTGAAAAAATTAAAGAGGTAGATTTATTTCATCCCGTTATTATTGTTATAATTGGGCATTTGGCAATATTTATATTGGCTTTACCATATTGGGGGAAAATTGGATTATATAATTTATTTAAAGTTGCAGGGATAGTATCAATTTTCATTCTTGGATTTTCTCTTCCATTTATTTTTAATTTAAAGATTAAATTTAATGAATATACTGCATATTTGTCTTTTTTGTTTTTATCATTTTTATCCTTATATGGAGTTTTTAAAATTACACATTCACTATTATTGTCCATAATTTATTTGCTATTTATCCTTATAATTGTGGAGTTATTTATAAATTTCCACAAAAAAAGAGTTTTCAATGACATACTTTTTGTGATTGGAGTTCTTGCTTTTATTTTAATAGTTTTTATTTATGGGGCTATTCCTCTATTTAATTATAATGTAAGAATGGCTATCAATTCAGAACCATTAAGATTAATATCTATGGGAGCTTTAATTTATTCAGCCATTGAGAATAAAGTTTATTTTATAATTGCGTTTGTGATTTTGGTTCTATTAGGGTATAAAGTAGGTGTTTTAATACTTTTTATTGCTTATATTATATATAAATATAGGAATATATCATTTAAATATATGGTTTTGATTAGTGTTGGATTATTAATCTTTTTAGGGATTATGGGAAAAATTATATTATTATCTTCTAATCAACACTGGAATTTAAATCCAATAGAACTTTTATGTTATAGGGCGTATTTTGATCTATATGTTCTTAGCAAGATTGTTGAAAGCAATATATTAACTCTTGGGAAAATTACCTTAACTCCAAATGGAGAGCAACTTATTGGAGAGTTACTCTTTGGATATCCCCATAATATTACAACAACTTTATTTGGAACAATTTACTTGGACTTTGGAATTTTTGGGGTTTTATTTGCCATACTTTTTGGGTTTATATCAAAATTTATATATGAGGGAGATAAAAAGCTCTATGCAATATACGCCTCTCTGTTATTGGCTTATTGTGAGATAGGTATAAATTATGGGTTTTTAATTGTCTTATTTTTATTGCTTTATGCAAATGCAAGGTTAAAACAAAAAGATAAAATAAAGATAGATAATAATAAAGAGGGATAATATGGTTAAATACATTATAAAAACACAAAAGGGCTTTGAAAACATTGTTGTGAATAATCTAAAAGAAATTATTAATAACTTTGATTATATCATCTCTCCTGATGGGTATCAGGGGATTGTTATAGTTGAGAGTGATGAAGATATTGAGGATAAAATCTTAGAGATTCCAGAGGTTGAGAGGGTTTTAAAAGTTTATTTTGAAACAGAGACAGATTTTGATAAAATAGTTAATTTAGCTGAGAAGATTAAAGATTACATAAAAGAGGATGAGACCTTTGCCGTTGAAACTAAAAAAAGAGGAAAACAAAATTTTAGCTCAACAGATGTAAATATCGTTTTGGGAGCTAAGATTAAGGACTTAACAAATGCTTCAGTAGATTTAAACAATCCAGATAAGGTTGTTCATGTTGAGGTCTTTAAAAATAAAACTTATATATCAATAACTCCCGGAGAAAAGTTCAAAAAATACACCAAAGAGAAGAGAAATGCGAGAGAATTGTTTAAAAAGATTGTTGTTGTGCAGATGCCTTATTTAGGGGAGAAAATTGTATGTAAGAGGTTTGGTGAGGCGATTGGAAGAGCGGCTCAAGGATTTGAAGTTAAAGAGTTAATTATAGCACCAAAAGAAAAAGTTAATGCCTATGAGTTGATGGAGTTTATTAAAGGAGTTAAGATTGGGCAACATTCAAGATATGAAATACAAAAAAGAGCTTATCCATTTGAGATTAAGTTAGTTCCAGTAACTGTTCAAGACCTATACCAGGTTGTTAGGGACAAGAGAAGAGATAACCGGCTGTTAATAATCACTGACCCAAAAGGAGACGAGTTATCAAAAATTAAAGATAAATTATTTTATGATTTAAGAAAAAAGAGGGAAATTATTGTATTTTGTGGTTCGAGGGAGGGAATTCCAAGAGGATTGTTTAGATTTGCCGATTATATAGTAGATTTAGCCCCACACATGACCTTTGCCACTGAACATGCCATTCCTGCCGCTTTAATAGCTTTATGGGATGTTTATAGATTTAAAGATGATGAAAATAGCTCCAATGAAGAGGAATCAGAATCTAACTTAAATGATGAATAACTCAATCTTTAAATTTTTAATGGGTTGCACCGCACCCACTATGGGGTGCGGTAAAAATATACACCCTACCTACTTTGAGGCAGGGTTTGAAAATAAAAAATAAAAATTATAAATTCCTCCCTCTTTTGAATTATGGTTTTATTATTATTTAAGCATTGTGGTTTATAGAATTTAAAGATTTAAAGTATTAAAATTTAATCTCATTCAACCCTAAAACATCAAATGTGTTATAAATGCCTTCTTTTTTATCGACAATAAATCTTATAGCCAATATAACGCCATTAACAAACGCCTGCCTACTACTTGCCCTATGAGTTAGCTCAATCCTCTCACCATCCCCGGCAAATATAACGGTGTGGTCTCCTACTACATCCCCTCCTCTTAATGCATGAATTCCTATTTCTTCCTTCCTTCTCTCCCCAACCATCCCATGCCTTCCATAAATAAAGACGCTATCCATCCCTCTATTTGCCTTTATAATCTCAGCCGCCCTTAAAGCTGTTCCAGAAGGGGCATCCTTTTTATACCTATGGTGCATCTCCACAATCTCAATGTCATAATCTCCAAGCTTTTTAGCTAAAAACTCC
>JAMOTQ010000005.1 GCA_027068365.1 Methanocaldococcus sp. | reverse complement strand
CCCTCTATTTGCCTTTATAATCTCAGCCGCCCTTAAAGCTGTTCCAGAAGGGGCATCCTTTTTATACCTATGGTGCATCTCCACAATCTCAATGTCATAATCTCCAAGCTTTTTAGCTAAAAACTCCAAGGTTTTGAAGAATATATTTACTCCAATTGCAAAGTTTTGAGATATTACAGCAGAAACTTTATTTTCTTTTATTGCTTTTTCAATCTCCTCTTTTTGCTCCTCACTAAATCCAGTAGTTCCAATAACCAATTTAACTCCATTTTTAGCGGCTATTTTTACATTTTCAACACATGCGTGGGCTATGGTGAAATCAACCAACACATCTGGCTTTGTTTCTTTTAAAACTTTATCTAATTCATCAGCAGTTGATAGTGGAACTCCAATTTTACCAATGCCAATTAACTCACCAACATCCTCTCCTTTTTTTGGATGATTTGGAACTTCAAAGGCAGCAACAACTTTCATATCCTCTTGTTGGCAAATAGTTTTAATTATATTACTTCCCATTCTTCCCAAAGCTCCTGTAACAGCTACTTTAATCATTATACTCCCTCCAAATATCTTTTTATTTTTTTGATATTAAGTTAATTTATAATTTTTATGGATATAGACCTTTTAAAAAGTTTCATTAAATGGGTTATTATTATAAAATAATTATTATAAAATATTACTAATATCAAAATCTCCTCCACATATTTATGGAGATAAAACCTCACCAGTAATTTGATGTTTATTCTAAACATCTTTTATGCTCTTCTATATCGAACTCAACTTCATAATATTTATAGATTTCATCTGCAAGGTTTTCAGCGAATTGTTTGGCTTTCTCCTTACTTTCAAACCCTAAAACCCAAATCCCCCACATCGTTTCCCAATTAGATGATAGCTTACAACTCTCTTTTATTGGATTTTTTCCATTAAACTTGTGTATAATTATTTTTTTGTTTTTCCAATCGATGTATAACGCATAATTTTCTCCTTCTATTTTTACATTTTCAATGTTTTTCCCATACGCTTTGTTCTTTAAGTTTTTTTCTAAATAAGTTTTAATAAATTTATTTAATGGAAGCTGTGAGATTTTAATCCTTGCATTTTTAAATGTCTCTTCTAATATCTCCTCTATTTCTTCCTCTTCAATCCAATTTAAAGTTATTGGGGTTAAAATGGTTATATACCTATCTCCATCAATTTCCGCATCTAAGATTTTTATGTATTCGTTATAAATGCCCAATTGTTTTAATGTTTTTATTAATCTATTCATGTTATTCCTCTAACATTATATATAATTTTAAGAGTTTTTCAATGATTTCCAGCTTTTCAATGATAATTGCAATTAATTGGTTATCTTTATAAGTATAAAGCTCCTGTCTCAATATATGCAAATAATGAAAAAACTTTAATCTTAAATAACTCTCTTTAAACTCCTCCCAATGCTCCTCATAGTGCTTTCCATGTTCCAATCTTGGAGATAGGATATAATCAGATGCATGCCTATACAGTTTTAAATCCATTAAGAAATTTCTGATTTTTTTGCTAAAATGGATATATCTCTCTTTATTATGCCAATCTTTAACATCCTCTCTAATGTAAAACTCAAATGCATTTAATAAATATAACATGCCATAATAAAACCTTGATACAAAAGTTCTTAAATCAAAGTTTTTCAATGCACTTATGCAACTATCTAAGAAATGAATGCACTCTTTTAAATAGGCATTATTTAAGTTATGCATTCTTTCCATCACCTAAGACATAAACTTTAAAGCCCTCCTTTTTCCACAACTCCTTATTTATAATATTTTTAGTGTCAAGAATTATTTTACTTCTTACTTTTGAAGATATATGCTTTATATCATCCTTATCGAAATTTTTAAATTCATCATGTTCAGCCAACACAACAATGATATCTGCATTATCAACTGCATCATCCAAGCTACTTAATGGATATTTAAACTCCCTTGCATAGCTATCATAGCATTTAACTTCAAAACCATCCTCTATCAATTTACCTGCAACTTTTTCAGCTGGGCTTTCCCTTGTATCATCAACATTTCCTTTATAAGTTACACCAAATATGGCTATTTTACCATTGTCTTTTTTTATTATTTTTTTAATCTTTTCAACAACAAACAAGGGCATGGAATCGTTTAACTCTCTCGCAGTTTTTATAAGCTTGGCATTACTTGATTTCTCAACAATAAACCACGGGTCTATGCTTATACAATGCCCCCCTACACCAGGACCTGGCTTTAAGATATTTACCCTTGGATGTTTATTAGCCAAGTTTATCGCTTCCCAAACATTAATACCAATCTCCTCTGCAATCTTTGCAAATTCATTGGCTAAGGCAATATTAACATCCCTATATGTGTTTTCCATTAACTTAACCATCTCTGCTGTTTTGGCATCAGTTAAATATATTTTTCCAGTAACAAACGTCTCATAAATATCTTTTGCCATTTCCGCGGATTTTTTATCCACCCCTCCAATAACTCTATCGTTCTCAACCAACTCCTTCAATATATTTCCAGGTAGAACTCTCTCTGGACAGTGAGCAACATATATTTTTTTGTCTTTTGATAATCTTTTATAGATTTCATCAGTAGTTCCTGGTGGAATTGTGCTTTCAATGATTATTAAATTTCCATCTTCAAGATAGGGTTTTATATTTTCAATCGCTTTATTTAAATATTTTAAATCACATTTCTTTTTTCCATTATTCTCTATACAAGGTGTTGGCACGCATATAATAAAAACATCCGCCCTCTCTGGTTTTGTTTGCACTTTTAAATTTCCAGAATTTATGGCTCCTTTAACTAATGTCATTAAATCTTTCTCCTTTGTTTTAAAACTTAAATTTTTAATCTCCTCAACTCTTTTTTTATTTATATCCACTCCAATAACATCAAATCCCTGTATTGCCAACATTGAGGCAGTAGGCAAACCAATGTATCCCAAACCAATCACACATATCCTTTTTCCATTGCCATTTTTTTCTACATTTCTCATATTATCCCCAAAATTTCAATTATATCTTGTCATTTTCTATTTTTATATGATGAGTGAGTTATATATACTCAAAAACTATAAGCAATAAAATACAAAAACTTTAAAGCTTTTATATCAAAATAACCCTATAAGATATAAAAATATTTTGTGAGGGTTTGTTATGGAAAAAATAGCTGTGTTAGCATATTCAGGTGGGTTAGATACAAGCTGTTGCTTAAAATTATTAGAGGATAAGTATGGTTATAAGGTAGTTTCCGTATGTGTGGATGTTGGACAGCCAGAAGAAGAAATAAGAGAAGTTGAAGAGAAAGCTAAAAAATTGGGTGTTTTAAAGCACTACACAATAGATGCGAAGGAAGAGTTTGTTAAGGATTACATATTTAGAGCTATAAAAGCAAATGCAATGTATGAGGGTTATCCGTTATCAACTGCCTTGGCAAGACCTTTAATTGCCTACAAAGTCGTTGAAGTTGCTTTAAAAGAAAATGCTGAGGCAGTTGCTCATGGATGTACTGGAAAAGGTAACGACCAGTTCAGATTTGAAACAACTATAAGGATAAAAGCCCCACATTTAAAAATTATAGCTCCAATTAGAGATTTGAACTTAACGAGGGCTGAGGAAATTGAATATGCAAAAGAAAAAGGAATTCCAATCCCAACTGAAAGCAAAAAATACAGTATAGATGAAAACCTCTGGGGGAGAAGTATTGAAGGTAGTGAATTGGAAAATCCTGACTTTGTTCCACCAGAAGAGATATATGCATGGACTAAAAATCCAGTTGAAGATAAAGAGGAGGAAATTGTTGAGATTGAATTTAAGGAGGGAATTCCAGTAGCTATAAATGGGGAGAAATTAGAGCCAGTTGAACTCATAAAGAAAGCAAATGAAATTGCTGGAAGGCATGGTGTTGGAAGGATAGATATTATAGAGGATAGGATTATCGGATTAAAATCAAGAGAAAACTATGAATGTCCAGGAGCTGTTTTGTTATTAACTGCTCATAAGGGCTTGGAGCAGTTAGTTTTAACAAGGGATGAGCTTAGATTTAAAGAGATAGTTGATAGTTTGTATGGAGAGTTGATTTATAAAGGGCTTTGGTTTGACCCATTAAAAGAGGATTTAGATGCGTTTATTGATAAAACACAGGAGAGAGTTACTGGAACTGTTAAGGTTAAGTTATTTGGAGGAACTGCGAGGGTTGTTGGTAGAGACAGTCCTTACGCTTTATATAGCAAGGAGATGGTTTCATTTGATGAGAAAGAAATTGACCAGAAGGAGTTGGCTGGAATGGTTAAGTATCATGGATTGCAGGCAATGTTGTATGAGATGGTTAAAAAGAGAAAATAAACCATTTAATTAAAATTTTTATTTTTTATTGTTATCTAAATGTATCAAAGAAGGCATAACACTTTTTTGGTAGGCATATTTTGATGTTTTTCTTTCTGAATAACCAACATCTGCTGGGGATAATAACTTACTAAATATTAACTGCCCAATTCTTTGGTTTTTATATAAAATAACTGGCTTATCCAAAGCAACAATCTCTAATGTTATTTTTCCTTTAAAGCCAGCGTCAATCCATCCAGCAGTTTGGTGAGAAGTTAAAAAAACCCTTCCTAAACTACTCCTACCCTGATATTGGGCGGATATATCATTTGGAAGCTCTATATATTCATTTGTTGTTCCTAAAACTCCTCCTTCAACAACGTAATCAACATTATATTTTTCTTTAAAATAGTTGATTTTTTCTTCATTTAAATTGTAGTTTAGAGGGCAGATTAAAATAGAGTTTTTTATCTTTATTCTTTTGTAATTTAGCTCTTTTGATAAATCATAGACCTCATCATCGTAGATTATAAACTCGTCTCCTAAGGTTACATCGTATGAGCAAGGTCCAACGAAATTTTTATTAAATGGCTTTATGATGATTCTTTTTGATGTAACATAGTCAATAATATCTTTGTCGCTAAGAATCATAATGTCACCAAATTATTTTGTGTTCTGTAAATATTATAAATTATTAAAGCCTAATATTTTAATTATTATGTTTTTATATAATTTTAAGGTTTTCTTTTTAGCTTTTTGATTAAATATATTAAGTATGTTTTCTTTAAACCAATATTTTTGGACTTTTAAAAAAGTTGCAAATTATTTTTAAAATTAATTTTTATATAATGGGAAATATCAAAAAAGAGAAGATTAAAAATAATATGTTTACAGATTATTTAATGTACTGTTTAAGTCCTCGATGTACTCTGATGATTTGTTTTCAGTTAGATTTACAAATTTCTCAGTTTGATTCCCAGCTTTTTTTGCAGCTGTTCCGGCATTCTTTACGTAGTAATAACCTGCAATAATTGCAACCAATACAGCTGCTGCGACTAGAATACCTACCTCCATAGATAACTGCCCTTTCTCTGATATTAATTTTTTTAATAATCTCATTTTCAATCACCGATTTCTTCTATTTTGTTTGTAACAATACATTTTTTATATCTGAGATTTTACTATATATATTTTTTGTTTCTTTGCAGGATAAAGTTATTTATCTTCGTATTATTTATACACTTAAATTATTCATAGCATCAATATATGTGCCTGATTTGTTATTTGTGATATTTATAAATTTGTTTGCTTTTTTTCCTGAGTTGTTTATTCCGTTAGATTTTTGGGTGTAGTATATATAATAATAAGCAGTAACTATACCTATTAGAGATACTGATGCCATTAACAAAGCAAACTCCATAGATAACTGCCCTCTTTTAGATAATAACATGTTTTTTAAGGATTTCATGGCTAATCCCCTAAATATTTTTATAAAAATAACTATAAACATTAATCCTTATTTAAAAATTATTCTATATTTTTAGATAGCTGTAAAATTTCATATAAATAATTTTTGAATGCCTCTCTTCCTTTTATGGTAATTTTAACTATTGTCCTAATCCTCCCCTTAACTACTGATTTTTTTATTTCTATAAAACCCACTTTTTCTAACTTTTTTAAATGATGCTCTAAATTTCCATCAGTTAAGTTTAGTTTCTCTTTTAAATAGCCAAATTCACAATAATCTAAACCATACAACAAAGCTAATATTTTAACTCTAACAACAGAGTTAAATATCTTCATATTTTCACTTTTCTTTACATATTAAAAAACATGAAGCAACTAAAAACTGAACAAATGCAAAAATTAAAAACTGATATTCATGAAATATAAACATTGGAATTGAAGAGATAATCATAAATATCCCTAAAATTTTCCTTTTTTTCGATTTGAATAAAATCCCATCAATAATAAGTAAAAATCCAAAGATATTTGCAATAGACACTCCTGTAATTCTTGGATAAGTATATAGTGAGATAATAGAAAGGATAATAACAACAACCATTCCATATTTTACAATTTCTCCGAAGATTTTATCAAAATAGCATTTTGTTTTTTTAAATAACGTTTTTTGTCTAATAATTAATATTCCCCCAATAATCACCAATAGTGAGATTATAAATAGAATGTTTAAGCTCCAATATTTTATAGACAGATGAATCAAAATAAAAATTAACGAACTTAAAAAATAGGAAATAAAATAGGCTCTATTTTTGTAATCAATATCCTCTGATTTGTAACTTTCTTCAATTAATCCTAAAATCTCCTTAGCATCCATAAAAATCCCCTTATTTCCTTAAATAGATATAAACATCATATACCTCCCCATTCTCACTTACAGCAGTAGTTCTCTTCCTAATATAATAAACATCTAAATCTTCATAATCATCAAAAATCCTCAACTCTTTGTCAGTAATATCTAATAATATAATACCGTCAATGTAACTTCCCTCTTTTTTCCTTGCTCCATAGTATCCAATTGTTTCGTCAAAAAACTTCTTGTAATTATAAACTCTTCCCTTAATCATCTCTGGGATTCTATTTATTAACTCCAACAATCTCTCCTTTTTCATCAACTCTCCATAAGCAAATACATTATATTTACTCATTCTTAATTCCACCTCTAACCTTAACTGCCAATCCATAATTAAATTCTCTCAACTCAATACCATTTAAAATTGTTGTTCCATAAGCTAAGAGTTCATCATCCTCATTGACAACCAAAACCTCTTCATAAGGTCTCAACTCCTCATCACAATCAACAACAAACTTAGCAAAAACATTTCTTCCCTCCCTTGCAAATTCCTCTGCCTCTTTATTAACAACAACTCTGTATTTTGGGAAAGGAATTTTTTTCCACAACAATTTGGCTCCTTTCTCAGAAGGTATTAAGAAGTTATCATTACTCCTAACTGAGAATAAAATTTCTCCATTTTCATCTAAGACCTGCCTTAATCTTCCAGTTGTTTTACTTCTAACAACTTTTATTTTATCCATTAATTCATCG
>JAMOTQ010000004.1 GCA_027068365.1 Methanocaldococcus sp. | reverse complement strand
GCGGTAAATGGAATATAAGAGAGTATTTTAGCCATATAGTGGTTTGGATTAACCATTATTGTATTCATAAACATTATTGGTAGGAGTTGGATGATTATTATTGGAGATATCAATTGAGAGGCATCTTTTGGATGGGAAAACAAAGAAGAAAGCCCACATAGTAGGGAGGAGTAAAACAAGTATCCCAATACAAAATAAATCAAGGCAAATATAGCAATGGATAAAGATACCTTAACAGCATATATTACTATTATGGGTAGAGCAAACAACACCCAAATACCTATTTGAATTAAACCAACAACCGAAATTCCCAATATTTTACCAAACATTAGATTTTCAGCTGACGCATAGCATAACAAAAGCTCCATAATTCTATTTTGCTTTTCTTCAACAATTGACGAGACAATGATTCCAGATAAAGAAGAGATAGCCATATACAACAAAAATGCAAATCCAACAGGCAATAATTGAGATAAAAACGACTCTTTTTCAAATCCTTTTTTAGAGACAGAATAAACTTCAATATTTAGAGGATTTATAACCCTATTGTATGTTTTATTATCAACCTTTCCTTCTAAAAGCTTTTTTATTAATAATTTGTTTAATGTATCTGTAATTATTGGATTTGGTGATTTTGTTGTTGAATAAATTATTACCTTCCCTGTCTCTAAATAATCCTTTGGAATAACTATTAAAGCATCTATATTTTTATTTAAAATATCTTCTTTTCCTTTTTCTACACTATCATATTTTATAAAATATAGAGTTGTGTTTTTTCCAAGGTTGTTCTCTATGGTTTTATTTGGAATATCCAATCCAAAATTATCAATATATCCCACTTTTATCTCCTTAATGTCAAACATCATTATACTCCCAACTATTGACAAACCAATAATAATTAAAGGACCTATAATAGTGGCTATTAAAAACTGTTTTCTTTTTACATTGCTTAGAACTTCTCTACTTCCAATGGTTAATATTTTTTTAGCATCTATCTTCATCCCCTTCACCAATCTCCTTTAAAAACAACTCTTCCAATGAATACCCAACCTCAAATTTAATAATATCTTCAGCCCTATTTTTCAATATTTTTAATGCCTCATTATAAGGCATTTCCTTTTTTATTAATTTATCATTTTCTAAATACTCAATATAGGCAATTTTTTTGCAAATATCTTCAATCTTTCCATAATGAACTGATTTCCCTTTCTTTAAAATTAAAACTCTATCACACAACTTCTCTACCTTTTCCAATTGGTGGGTTGATAAAATTATTGCCTTTCCCATGTTTTTTAACTCAAAAATTATATCCTTTAAAAGCTTAACATTAACAACATCCAACCCAGAAAATGGCTCATCTAAGATTAAAATATCTGGATTATGGATAACTGAAACAATAAACTGGACTTTTTGCTGATTGCCCTTAGACAACTCTTTAATTTTAAAATTTTTATAATTGGCAATTTTTAACTTATTTAGCCAGTAGTCAATACTTTTGTTAATTTCATCCTTTTTCATCCCTGCCAACCTGCCAAAAAACTTTAATACATCTACAACTTTCTCATCCCTATAAAGCCCCCTCTCCTCTGGCAGATAACCAATCCTTCCATTAACCTCTATATAACCATTATATTCCTCAATAATTCCAGCTAATATTCTTAAAGTTGTTGTCTTTCCAGCTCCGTTATGCCCTAACAATCCAAAAATCTCCCCCTCATAAACTTCAAAAGAAATATTGTCCAAAACCTTTTTATCCCCAAAGTATTTGGTTAGATTTTTTACTACAATCTTTGGTTTCATAATCCCCCAACATTAATTTTATTAACCATAGCCAACTATTAAATTTAGATTATTTATTAAGTAAATTTATAAAGTTGTGATAAAATGCTTGAACCAATTGCCTATGACATTGGAAGATTGTGTAGGGAGAAAGATAAAGAGCTAACTCCTAAGTTAATTAATATTGAGTTTAAGGCAGATGGAATAAAGATGCCTTTTGACACATATAGAGAACTAACTGGACTATTTAAAAAATCTTTTATTGGAACTGTTGAATATAAAGGTAATGAAATTAAATATCAAATATTAAACTTTGGTAAGCACGTTGATTTAATTGAATTGGAAGATGCTGATTTATACGTTATTGCTGATGGTAGGAGGTTAATAGAGAGAAAGGAACTTCAAATAATTCCAAAGATTAGGGAAAAGATATCTCCAAACTCAGCTATTTACTTCCCAGCAGTGTTTCCCTGGGAAATTCCTTTATTAGTTTATATGGGTGTTGATTACTTTGATAATTCTTTAACTAAGTTATACGCTTCAATGGGCTACAAATTTACAAAAAACAGGGCTTTAAAGGTAGATAACTACAACTTTGAAGAGCTATATTTTAACAACAAAAAAGTTTATGAAGAGATATTGGAAGA
>JAMOTQ010000003.1 GCA_027068365.1 Methanocaldococcus sp. | reverse complement strand
GAAATCCTACATCAGAAGAAAATTTAAAAAATTTAACTAACACATTAAAAAATTACAAAGAACTAACAAAAAATAAAAATGTAAGTAAGAAAGGGCAAAAAATCCACAACATTCAACAACTTGCAAAGTTTCAGTTTGGAATAAACTTTATACCAAACGAAATATTTATAAATCGTAAAGAACAAATCTTCATAAAAGTAAATAATAAAAATCAGCAAATTGCCTCAATAAATCCAAAGAATGGTTTGCTTATTTTAACTTTAAGTGGGGGGGAGTTGTTGTGGAACAGTGGGGGGAAAAATATTAACTACGTTGAGGTGGATTATGAGATTAAAAAAGGTTCTCTCTTCCCTCCTGGCTTTGTTGATTGCAATGAAAACATCTCCTACAATGATGAGGTTGTTTTAATCAAAGATGATGAATTCTTAGGTGTTGGTAGGGCTTTAATGAGTGGATTGGAGATGAAAAAGGCAAAGCATGGAGCTTTGGTAAATATAAGAAATGTCAAAGGGTGAATGGTGTGGATATTGAAAAGATAGCGGGGCAGGTATTATTAAAAGACAAAAATTTTAAAGATAAAGAAAAATTAAGAGATTTGCTAAGAGAGTATATAAAAACAAAAGATGAAATTAGCTATTTAGAAAATATCCTTGAGGACTTTGAAAACTTAGATACACATTTAAAGCATCTTAAAAGAGATGCGGAAATTATAAAATCTATAATACCAAGAGTAAGTAAATTTACAAACATTCCTGTATTTATGGATATTGTTAATATGTTGGATGCAGTTGAAAAAATAAATACAGGTGAGCTTGAAACTGTGAGATGGAATATAAATAAAGAGATTGATGAGTTAAAAGATAAACTTAAAACAGTTGAAAATGAACTAAAAGCAATATTGGTAAATGAATCACTATCAAAAATAGGAACATCAAACTTAGATGAGTTTCTAAAATATTTAGAAAATTTGAAGTATGAAGAAAAAGAGCAAAAATGATGAAGTGCATAACTAAAATTTTTAAATTGTAATCTCTTCAAACACAGGTTTTTCTTTTTTAACCCTTGCATATACAGAGACATAATCTTTTATTCCACTCCATTTTATTTTTTCCCCTAAGACCTCCTGTATCTGAAATATTCCCGCCTCATTTGACAGTACTACCTCAATATGTATTGGCTTTTCATCTCCTTCTTTTATTTCAACCTTCTCAACAGAAGCCGCTGAAACAGAATGTATATCATAACACTTCTTGCAAATTGGAATCCTCGACCTCCCTTTTGTCATATCCGTCCCATCTGCAACGGCAATAACTCCCGCCTCAATAGTTAAACCCATAACTCCCTCACTATGGGAATAGATAGCGTGTAAAACCTCAGTGGTCATCTGATATGCCTTTTCTTCTTTATAATACTTTTTTAATATACCTTCAACAATATCCAAAGCTAAATATGCTGAATGCAAGTGATGTATGTCCCTATGTACTGAATTTCCAATATCATGGAGATAAGCTCCCAAAAGAGTTATGGCTAAGGAATCTTCAAAAGTTCCATTACAATCTCTCATAAAACTTGGTTCTATCCCTTTTTTATATAAAATTTTTAGCATTTTTATTGCATTGTTTGCCACTATCTTGGCGTGTGTCTTTCCATGGTCGTTGTAGCCCAACCTACCAACAGCCATTACATTAGACATTTTTAAAAAAGAATTAACCTTTTTATTTTTAATTAACTCACTATAAATCATTTTTGGAATACCTTGTAGAGAATTTAGCTCCTCAAAATCCATAGCTCTCCCCATTTAGAATAAAATTTTATGTTAAAAATAAAAAATTATTTCCTATCCTTCAACTTTATCATCTCATCAAACAAAAACATCGTATCGTGAGGTCCAGGTCTTGCCTCTGGATGGAATTGAACTGAAAAGATTGGTAAGTCCTTATGCTTAATGCCTTCAACAGTCATATCGTTTAGATTTATAAAGCTAACTTCTACATCATCTGGTAAGCTTTCTTCTTTAACGGCAAATCCATGATTTTGGGATGTTATATAAACCCTATCTGTCTCTAAGTTTTTAACTGGCTGGTTTCCTCCTCTATGCCCAAACTTCATTTTATAGGTTTCTCCACCAAACGCCAAAGCTAAGAGCTGATTACCCAAACAAATCCCAGTTATTGGAACTACACCAATTAAATTTTTAATATTATTGATAACATCTTTTAACCTTGCAGGGTCTCCTGGACCGTTAGAGATTAAAACAAAATCTGGCTTATAATCCAATATTTCATCATAACTTGTGTTGTATGGGACTTGAATTACTTCACAGTTCCTTTGAGTTAAGCTCCTTATTATGTTTAATTTAACTCCACAATCAACTAAAACACATCTTGCCTTTTTATTACCAACCTTATGGATTTTTGGCTCTTTTGTTGAAACCAATGGGACTAAATCAATATCAGATATATCCTTGTATTTCCTAACCTTCTCCAAGAGTTCAGATATCTCATCATCATCTATTTTCTCTCCAACCTTTAAACAACTTTTAACAACCCCTTTATCTCTAATCTTTCTTGTTAAAAACCTTGTGTCAATATCTTGAATTCCTGGGATGTCATATTCTTTTAAAAAGTCATCTAATGCTTTACTTGTTACTTCCCTAACAACAAAGCCCTCTGCCTTTATTCCATCTGACTCAAACCAATCCCTTTTAACTCCATAGTTCCCTTCCAATGGGTAAGTCATCATAACTATTTGCCCTTTATATGAAGGGTCTGTCAAAACCTCAACATAGCCAGTCATAACTGTTGTAAAAACTAATTCTCCAAAAACCTCTTTTTCAGCTCCAAAGCCTTTTCCTTTTAAAATTGTTCCATCTTCTAAGATTAAAACTGCCTCCATATATTTCACCAAAATACCTATAAACTATTAAACTACTACTTATATATATGATTGGTTAATCATCTATCTACTGCTTTTAAAGGTTTTAGTGCATTTTATAATTTATGGTTAAAAATTTTAAAATTAAAAATGGTGGATAAGAATGGTTAAGATATTGGTTACAGACCCTTTGCATGAGGATGCAATAAAGATATTAGAAGAAGTTGGAGAGGTTGAGGTAGCTACTGGCTTGACAAAAGAGCAGTTATTAGAAAAAATTAAAGATGCTGATGTATTGGTTGTTAGAAGTGGAACAAAGGTTACAAGGGATGTTATTGAGAGGGCTGAAAAATTAAAAGTTATAGGGAGGGCAGGAGTTGGCGTAGATAACATAGACGTTGAGGCGGCAACAGAAAAAGGGATTATAGTGGTTAATGCCCCAGACGCTTCATCAATTTCAGTTGCAGAATTAACAATGGGGTTAATGCTCGCTGCCGCAAGGAATATACCACAAGCAACAGCATCATTAAAGAGGGGAGAGTGGGATAGGAAGAGATTTAAAGGTATTGAGTTGTATGGAAAAACACTTGGAGTTATTGGTTTGGGTAGGATAGGACAGCAAGTTGTTAAAAGGGCTAAGGCGTTTGGGATGAATATTATTGGCTACGACCCTTACATCCCAAAAGAAGTTGCTGAAAGTATGGGTGTTGAGTTGGTTGATGATATAAATGAGTTATGCAAGAGGGCTGATTTTATAACTCTTCATGTCCCATTAACGCCAAAAACAAGACATATAATTGGTAGAGAGCAAATAAACTTAATGAAAAAGAATGCTATAATTGTCAATTGTGCAAGAGGAGGACTTATAGATGAAAAGGCATTGTATGAGGCGTTAAAAGAGAAAAAAATTAGAGCTGCTGCTTTGGATGTTTTTGAGGAAGAGCCACCAAAAGACAACCCGTTATTAACATTGGATAATGTTATAGGAACTCCACACCAAGGAGCTTCTACTGAGGAAGCACAAAAAGCCGCTGGAACAATAGTAGCTGAGCAAATTAAAAAAGTTTTAAGGGGAGAGTTGGCTGAGAATGTTGTAAATATGCCAAATATCCCGCAGGAGAAGTTGGGTAAATTAAAACCATACATGTTATTAGCTGAAACTCTTGGAAATATCGTTATGCAGGTCTTAGACGGTTCTGTCAATAGGGTTGAGCTTGTATATTCAGGAGAACTTGCCAAGGAAAAAACTGATTTAATAAAAAGGGCTTTTTTAAAAGGTCTTTTATCTCCAATATTGTTGGCTGGAATTAACTTGGTTAATGCTCCTGTTATAGCCAAAAATAGAAATATCAATGTAGTTGAAAGCACAACATCAGAAGAAAAATATGGAAACGCCATAAAAATAACTGCTGAAAGTGATAAGAAGAAGTTTTCAATAGTTGGGGCTATAATAAACAACAAGCCAGTTATCTTAGAAGTTGATGGGTATGAAGTTAGCTTCATCCCAGAGGGTGTTTTAGCAATAATTAAACATATTGACAGACCTGGCACAATTGGTAGGGTTTGTTTAACGTTGGGGGACTATGGTATAAACATTGCTGGCATGCAGGTTGGAAGAAAAGAGCCAGGTGGAGAGAGCGTAATGCTTTTAAACTTAGACCATACAGTTCCTGATGAGGTTGTTGAGAAGATAAAGGAAATTCCAAACATTAAAGATATAGCAGTTGTTGATTTACCGTGATTGTATTTCAAATCTTTTTAATTCAGATATGCTCATTCTATCCTTTAAAAACTCTTTTGGAATTAGATATAAAAATTTTGGTTCGTAGGGTTCTCCTTTTAATCCTAAAACAACAGCATCAATATCTTCTGGATACTCCAATCTTATAATTTCATTTACTGGATATGTCTTTTTGAATATAGGATATACCTTAAATCCTTTGAAGTAAATGCCATCTTCTCTAAATTCAGCTCCAATATTTTTTAAATAATAAGCAAAAACTCTTGAATCTCCATCTAAATAATCTAACAAATTTTTTATATTGCCTATGTTTTCCCTACCATCTTCAATTTTTATCCTCTTAGCAAAATTTATTTTTACCTCTCCATTTGTTGATGTATCTTCGATTTTTATCTTTTTCCTCCTAAGTTTATACCAGATTTTTTTAAAGAATGATTTTACTTTGTATTTTAGTAAAATATAGCCACCAAATACTGCCATTAGAATTAAGAATATTGGCAAGGCAAATACTGCCAAAACTACCAATAAAAATAAAATTAGGAGTATTAAAAAAATCCCTGTAATTCCTCCAATTCTATAAACCCTAACCTTCATCTACATCCCTCAAAACCTTTTTAATTAAGTCCATATATTCCTCTTTTTTAGGCACTACCATAATCCTTTTAGAGGGCAGTTTTATAGAAGCTCTAAATCCATATTTTTTTGCTATTTCAGTGGCTATTTTATTATATTTGTAGAGTTCATTAAAGAGTTTCTCATTTAATTGAGCATTTTCATCTGCATATTGCAAACAACACCCCTCCCTCCAAAATCCAATTTTATCCCCAACTTCATGAGCTTTTTCAACTTTTATATTGTAATAATCCATTAGTTTTAAAACATCCTCAAAAGACAACCTTATTAAAGGTCTAAAAAATAAAATCTCCTTATCTTTATTTTTACTATATTTTTGAGGGACAGGAGTTAATTCCATCTTGTTGTATATAACATCTCCATAAACTTGCCTTAAATAATTCATAATTGCCCCAGAAACCTTTTCAAGAGCTGAATCCCCAGTCATAATTATCCTAATCCCTTTTTCTTTGGCTATATCAACAGTCCTATCCTTCATTATATTTTTACATATCCTACATATACTTCCCCCCTTAGCTCCCTTAGTTCTCTTTAAAATGTCATCAGTAATATCATAAAATATAACTGGAATATCAAACCTCTTAGATAATTTTTCAACCATTTTTTTTGATATATCCCAACTCCATTTATGATAAAAATGAATTAAATACTCTACATTTAATCCTAAATCCTTAGCTAAGGCGATAGCTGTTGAGCTATCCTTTCCACCACTTGCCATAACTATAATACCTTCATTTAAAGCATTTTTTTCTTTAAATTGTTCTATAATATCTCTTTTTAATTCCTCTAAATTGTTTAGTTTTCTTTTCTTTTTTGTCCATTCTGAAAATTCCAT
>JAMOTQ010000002.1 GCA_027068365.1 Methanocaldococcus sp. | reverse complement strand
CACTTGCCATAACTATAATACCTTCATTTAAAGCATTTTTTTCTTTAAATTGTTCTATAATATCTCTTTTTAATTCCTCTAAATTGTTTAGTTTTCTTTTCTTTTTTGTCCATTCTGAAAATTCCATAGTTCCACAGAGATGTTTATTTTTAAATTATTTGGTTTTAACTATTAAAATCAAATGTTCATAAAATACGAACTTTAATTCAAAATAGAAAACTTTATATACCTTTATGGTTATTACCATCTATCGTAGTCAATCACAATTTAAAAGGTGGATGCTGTGAAAAAGCTATTGGCTTTAATATTGGGGCTATGCTTAATAGTCCCAGTAATATCAATGGCAGGATGTGTTGGAGAAAGTAAAAACAAATCCTCAACTATAATTATTAGAACCACTGGGGCAACATTCCCAAAGTATCAAATACAAAAGTGGATTAATGATTATCAAAAGACCCATCCAAATGTTAAGATTGAATATGAAGGTGGAGGTTCAGGACACGGACAGGAAACATTTTTAAAGGGATTAACTGACATTGGAAGGACAGACCCGCCAGTTAAAGAAAGCATGTGGAAGAGGTTTTTATCAACAGGAGACCAGCCATTACAATTCCCAGAAATTGTTGGGGCGGTTGTTATAACCTATAATATCCCAGAGATTGGAGACAAAACCCTAAACCTAAGCAGAGATGTATTAGCTGATATATTTTTAGGTAAGATTGAATACTGGGACGATGATAGGATTAAAAAATTGAATCCAGGAGTTGCTGATAAACTCCCACATAAAAAGATTATCGTTGTTCATAGAAGTGACGCAAGTGGTACAACAGCCATATTTACAACATATTTAAGTTTAATTAGCAAGGAGTGGGCAGATAAAGTTGGAGCTGGAAAGGTTGTAGATTGGCCAGCTGATAAGATGGGTAGAGGGGTTGCTGGAAAAGGTAACTCAGGAGTTGTTGCAACATTAAAATCAACTCCACACTCAATCGCATACACTGAACTATCTTATGCAATTGAAGAAAAACTTCCAGTAGCGGCATTAGAAAACAAAAATGGTAATTTTGTTAAACCAACAGATGAAACAATAAAAGCGGCTGTTTCAGCAGTTAAGGCAAATATTCCAAACCCAACAGAAGGATACAAAGAGAACTTAAAGCAGATGTTGGATGCTCCTGGAAACAACTCCTATCCGATAGTTGCATTCACACACTTCTTAGTTTGGGAAAACAAGCCAATGAAAGATGGTAAGCGTCACTATTCCCCAGAAAAAGCCAAGGCAATAAAGGACTTCTTAACATGGGTATTAACTGAGGGGCAGAAACCAGAACACTTGGCTCCTGGTTATGTTGGATTACCAGAAGATGTTGCCAAGATTGGATTAAATGCTGTAAATATGATAAAAGAGCAGTAATTTCCTATTTTTAATTTTTGTGTTTTTGTTTCCTATTTTTTACCTTTTATGATACCAAAAATTAAATACAATTTTAATGTTGGTAAGATATAAATATCACATTGTTATTATCTTAATCTTAAACAAATAATTCACAATTAATGAAATAAAATACTAAATTAGGTAGAAACTATGGACTTGAAAAAACTCCTAAGGAAGATAGATGAATTTAAAATAATAACACTGCCAGCTATATTTATTGTATTTATATTATTTGTTTTAATATTGGGCTTTTATTTCTTCAATGCACTTCCAGCTATTGAGAGATACGGTATTGATTTGTTTATAACAAATGTCTGGAAAGCCGCTGAGGAACCAGCAAAAGAGGTTTATGGATTAGCGGCACCAATTTGGGGTAGCATTTATACAGCAACAATTGCCGTTTTGATAGCTCTGCCTTTATCAATTTGTTATGCAATATTCGTCAATGACTACGCTCCTAAGAAATTAAAATATCCATTAATTATAATTTCAGATATTATGGCAGGTCTTCCAACAATAATTTATGGTATATGGGGAGCTTTTATCTTAGTTCCATTATTGAGAGACCACATTATGAAATTTTTATATGAGCATTTTTCATTTATCCCACTCTTTGATTATCCCCCATTGTCAGGTTACTGCTACCTATCAGCAGGCATATTATTGGGAATAATGGTTACACCATTTGCAGCAGCTATTATTAGAGAGGCGTATGCAATGATTCCGTCCGTTTATAAAGAGGGATTGGTTGCCTTAGGAGCAACAAGATATGAAACAACAAAAGTTTTAATAAAATACATAAAACCAGCCATAATTTCAGGGCTTATATTGGCTTTTGGTAGGGCATTGGGTGAAACAGTAGCTGTTTCATTGGTTATTGGAAACTCATTTAACCTAACTTACAAGCTCTTTGCTCCCGGATACACAATATCATCATTGATAGCAAACCAATTTGGAAATGCAGTTTTATATGAATACATGACCTCAGTTCTCTACTCAGCTGGATTAGTGCTGTTTGTTGTTGGATTAATTGTCAATATCATAGGGCTATATTATTTAAAGAGGTGGAGAGAGCATGTCTCCCATTAAACACAAAACCATCAGAATGATTAAAGATAAAATATTTTTATTTATTGTTGGAGCTTTAACTTTATTGGCAATTCTTCCCCTATTTCACATAATAATCTCAATAATTGAAAAAGGACTGCCAATTGTCTTAGAGAGGGGCTTAACATTTATAACTGGAACACTAAGCGAGGGAGGAATAGGACCAGCAATAGTTGGGACTTTAATGCTTACAGCATTAGCCACTATTATTGGCTTACCTCTCGCTTTCTTAGCAGGAGCTTATGCCTATGAATTTCCAAACAGCTTTATTGGAAGAGCCACAAAAATGTTACTGCAAATAATGTTGGAATTCCCAACTATATTGGTTGGGACTTTTGTTATGGGAATTTTGGTTATTCCAATGGGAACATTTTCAGCATTAGCCGGGGCTTTGGCATTGGCTTTAATATTAACCCCTTATGTAGCTGTTTATACGGAAGAGGCGATGGCTGAAATTCCAAGAATTTATAAAGAAGGGGGCTATGCATTAGGATGCACAAGGGCACAGGTGATATTTAAAGTTATCACAAAGATGGCTAAAAAAGGAATTTTAACAGGTATCTTAATAGGTATGGCAAAGGTTGCTGGGGAAACTGCCCCTCTACTATTTACGGCTGGTGGGTTATATGAGGTCTATCCAACAAATCCATTAGAGCCGGTTGGGGCAATACCCCTCCTCATCTACACACTGGTTCAAAGTCCTTCAATTGAGGACCATCAAATTGCTTGGGGAGCTTCTTTGATTATGCTTATAATATTTTTAGCAATATTCATCCCAATAAGATACTCTTTGAAGGATGATATAAAATTATAAAATAATTCTAAAAGGGATAAAAATGACAAAGATAAAGATGGAAACAAAAAACCTAAATTTATGGTATGGAGAAAAGCAGGCATTATTTGATATAAATCTACCAATTTATGAGAAAAAGATAACTGCATTAATAGGACCGAGTGGATGTGGTAAATCAACATTTTTAAGATGCTTAAATCGATTAAATGATTTAATTCCAAATGTCAGAATAGAGGGAGAGGTTTTATTAGACGGAAAAAACATCTATGACAAAGATGTTGATGTTTATGAATTGAGGAAAAGAGTTGGAATGGTATTTCAAAAACCAAATCCCTTTGCAATGAGTATTTATGATAATGTTGCATTTGGTCCGAGAATTCATGGTATTAAAGATAAGAAGGAGTTGGATAAGATTGTCGAGTGGGCTTTAAAAAAAGCTGCCTTGTGGGATGAGGTTAAAGATGAATTGCACAAAAACGCTTTATCTCTCTCTGGTGGGCAACAGCAGAGGTTGTGTATAGCGAGAGCAATAGCAGTTAAGCCGGAGGTTTTGTTGATGGATGAGCCAACCTCCGCATTAGACCCCATATCTACTTTAAAAATAGAGGAGTTGATGGTTGAGTTGGCTAAGGACTATACAATAGTTGTTGTAACCCACAACATGCAACAGGCGAGTAGGGTCTCTGACTATACTGCCTTTTTCTTGATGGGGAAGTTAATTGAGTTTGGTGAGACGGAGCAGATATTCCTAAATCCACAGAAGAAGGAGACGGATGATTATATTAGTGGTAGATTTGGTTAAATGCCGTAATCAAAATTTTTTATTTATTCATAAAATATGAACTTTTATACACATTTATATAAGGTGGGGAGTAGTTATGCCAAAAAAATTTGATGACATAATAAATGATATAGATAAAAAAGTGGAGTTCTTAGGAAATGTTGTTGTAAAAAATTTGAATCTCAGTGTTGAGGGCTACTGTTCAAGCAAGAAAGAACTTTGTAATTTAGTGATATCAAAAAATGATGAAATAATCAAAAATTTAGAATCATTAGAGATGTATGCAGTAAAAGCTCTATGCCTATATGGACCTGTCTCAAAGGATTTAAGGAAATTATTAACAATTATAAAATTGTGTTCAATGTTGGAGAAGATTGAAGAATGTGCTGTAAAGATAAGTTTAGTTTTATTAAACTCAAAATTTAACTTTGATAGAAATGACAAATACATAAGAAAAATGAGTTCCTTAACTAATGATATTATTTTATTGACTATTTCTTCTTACATAAATGAGAATATTGATAAGATTAACGAGATATATAACCCATAAGAATATTGAAAAGATATTTTATGAAGGGTTTCAGAGATACTCGGCAAGAAAGATTTTTGAAGATGTATTCAATGTTGCTATTGTGAATGAATTAACTAATGTGGGAAAATACTTGGAGAGATGTGAAAATTCTGCAAATGATTTTAGGAAAGAAATATATTTTTTAGTTACAGGTAAGAAAATGATAGGTGAAGAATATGCCAAAAAAGTTTGAAGAAATACTTAAAGAGGTTGAAAACGATTTAATAGAGATGTCTGAACTTTGTGCAGACCAAACTGAAAATGCAATTAAGGCATTTGTTGAAAGTGATAAAGAGTTGGCTAAACAAGTTAGAAAGAGAGATACTGCTATTGATTTAATGGAAATGAAAATAGAAGAGAAATGCATTAAAGCAATTGCTTTATATCAGCCAGTTTCAGGAGATTTGAGGGAGTTAATGACAGCCATTAAAATATCCTCAAAGTTGGAGAAAGTTGGGGATAATGCGTCAAAGATTTGCAAAATTTTGTTAAAATCAAATGTTGATGGGAATAGAAAAAATGAACTTCTGATTGTCATGAAAGATTACTTAATAACAATGTTAAAAAACGCAATGATTGCATTTAAAACAAGGGATGAGAATTTAGCAAGGGATGTTTATAATATGGACAAAAGGTTAGATGATTTGTATGAGCAGTTATACAGAAGTATGGTTAGTAAAATCATTGAAGACCCTAAAAATCTAACCCTATATACTGAAATAATATTCGCTGGGAAGTATTTGGAGAGGAGTGGAAACATCGTTGCATCAATAGGCGATAGAGTTGTTTATATGATTACTGGGGAGAGAATAAAAGAGGAGGAGATTGAAGAAGAGCTAAAAAGGGATGAATTAGAAAAAGCGAATAAACTAAACAAATAAATTTTAATTTTATCTTTTTTTATCTGTTTGTAGATAGACAATTTTATATATTAAATGACAATTTTATATATTAAATATTCATTTTATTTTTATTTTGACAATTTAATAAAGGTGAGGTTATGAAAATCTACCTAAATGGAAAATTCGTTGATGAAGAAGAGGCAAAGGTTTCTGTGTTTGACCACGGTTTATTATATGGAGATGGGGTCTTTGAAGGAATTAGAGCTTATGATGGCGTTGTTTTTATGTTAAAGGAGCATATAGATAGATTATATGATTCAGCAAAATCCCTCTGCATAGATATTCCACTAACAAAGGAAGAGATGATTAACGTTGTCTTAGAGACATTGAGAGTTAATAATTTAAGAGATGCTTATATAAGGTTGGTTGTTACGAGAG
>JAMOTQ010000001.1 GCA_027068365.1 Methanocaldococcus sp. | reverse complement strand
AGTTAAAATCAGACCGTTTCGGTATGGAAATTGTATTATTTGGATGTGGTACGTATCTAAGATATTCACCATCGTTAAAATCAGACCGTTTCGGTATGGAAATAATTAAGTTTTTAAACGATATAAACAAATTATATATAAGAAGTTAAAATCAGACCGTTTCGGTATGGAAATTGTATTATTTGGATGTGGTACGTATCTAAGATATTCACCATCGTTAAAATCAGACCGTTTCGGTATGGAAATAATTAAGTTTTTAAACGATATAAACAAATTATATATAAGAAGTTAAAATCAGACCGTTTCGGTATGGAAATTGTATTATTTGGATGTGGTACGTATCTAAGATATTCACCATCGTTAAAATCAGACCGTTTCGGTATGGAAATCTTGTAATTACATAAAAACTATGCTCGATATTCCATTGTTAAAATCAGACCGTTTCGGTATGGAAATCTTGTAATTGTCCCGTTTCCAATCACGTGGGATAATAGTTAAAATCAGACCGTTTCGGTATGGAAATGTTCATAATAAACATATTGATTGTTTTGGATAATTAGGGTTAAAATCAGACCGTTTCGGTATGGAAATAGGGGAGCAAGAGAAATTTATTAAATTAATAAATGAGAGAGTTAAAATCAGACCGTTTCGGTATGGAAATCACACAACCTATTTGTTTTATCCCTAAGAACATGTTAAAATCAGACCGTTTCGGTATGGAAATATTTTCTCAAAACAACAAATCTTCAATAGCATAAATAAATTGCTATCATATAGTTAAAATCAGACCGTTTCGGTATGGAAATTTAAAAGTAAAGAATACAAAAACATAATAGATGTATCTGTTAAAATCAGACCGTTTCGGTATGGAAATATCATTTGCATCATTTGATTTGCTTAAATTATGTGTGCGTGTTAAAATCAGACCGTTTCGGTATGGAAATAACTCAAATTTTAAACTGCATAATTATGTCCATTAATGAAAAGTTAAAATCAGACCGTTTCGGTATGGAAATTTACTTCATTACCGTATAGTTTTACGATTGCTGCCAGATAAAATCAGACCGTTTCGGTATGGAAATGTGTATCATCTTCACATCAACTTAGTTTCGGCTCTGGTTAAAATCAGACCGTTTCGGTATGGAAATTTATATGCACTTTTTTAGGTATTTCTTTAAATAGTTCCCTACGTTAAAATCAGACCGTTTCGGTATGGAAATTTATATGCACTTTTTTAGGTATTTCTTTAAATAGTTCCCTACGTTAAAATCAGACCGTTTCGGTATGGAAATCTCTAATCCTGCGATATTCCCAATAGTCTATAATAATTTTATCTGATTAAAATCAGACCGTTTCGGTATGGAAATCAAGTTTCTACAATCGTCTCACTATCTGCAATTAAAGAGTTAAATTCAGACCTCTTAGGGGTTAAGGTTTAGACATTAATTGGGGCTGAAAGCCCCAACTTAATGGATGTGGGTATACACACCATAGAGGGGCTATGCCCCTCTATTGGGATACTCCCCGTAATTTACACCTCCGAGCGTAAGCGAGGAGGTGTTAGGTTTTGATGAAATGGAAAGCTTTGCTTTCCAGCTATGAAAATCTTTGATTTTCATTTAACTTTTTCTAAAAGTTTCATAACAATAGGGCTTCCCCCTATGGAACTCAGACCGTTTCGGTATGGAAATGTATAATTTATTTTTTATAGAGAAAAATAGTAAATTATACCATTCCAAAGATTTCAAAATATTTTTTCTGTCTAACTACCATTACTGGGATGTTATTTTCTATTAATTTTTCTTTTAGTTCTTTGTCATTTGTTGCTACTATAACCTTCTCATTCTCTTTTGCATAATTTAAAATTGCCTCATCTGCATAATTGGCAGGGTAATCAACTAATTTATAGTTTTTTATCTTTGCAAGTGCTAAATTAACAGCTAATTTCTCTTTACCTTTTAAATCACCACTTTTTAATAACCTTTCTAACTCCTCTTTTACAGGAGATAAAATAACAATTTCAAATTTTGTATTTAAAGCCCTCTCTATTTCATAATCAAAGTTTATCTTATGTTTAAAAACATAGATTAAAAAATTTGTGTCTGGGACTATTTTGTATATAACTATCACCTTATTGACTTATTTTAACTTTTGAGACATTTCCATCTTTTTTAACATTGATTATTACATCTGCAACATCTTCAAGCTCTCTGTGGTGGGTTATAATTATCATCTGCGGGATGCTTTTAACCTTTCTAAATATTTCAGCCAACTTTGCCCTTCTATTTTCGTCTAAATAGACGGTTGGCTCATCCAGTATAATGCACTCTACTTTATTCCCAATTAAAGCATTGGCTATGGCTAATCTTAAAGAGAGAGCAACAGCTATCTGCTCCCCACCGCTTAAATTGTCAATAGTTAAAACCCCATTTGGAGCATGAACCTTTACTTCAAAATCTTTGGTGAGTTCTACAAAGCTGTAAGGTAAGTCAAACTCACTAAATGCCTCATTTAGATATTTCTGGATTAATGGAACATATTTTTCTCTCAAATATGATTGGAATCCATTCCTACCAAATATCTTTCTAATCTTGTCTAAATATTCAACAAACTTCATTAATTTTTCCTTCTCTTTCTCCAAATTAGATAGATTTTCTAACTTTACTCTTATATTTTTAATATCCTCCTTTAAATATTCAATTCCTGTTTCAATTTCTGTTTTTTGTTTTTTTATTTCTTCAAGTTCCTTTCCCTTATTTTCATACAACTTTTTTATTTTTCCATGTTCTTCTTCGTTGTAATTTATTTCATCAAGTTTTTGATTAATGTAGGATATTTTTTCCTCTATATCCTTGATTTCCTTATTAACCTCTAAAATTTTATTGCTTAGGAAGAGTTCAATATCTTCCCTATTATACTTTTTCTTAATGTTATCTATTGCTAAGACCTTAGAGTTGCAGGTATTATAAATCTCTTCAAGCTCATTTTTAATATTTTTAAGCTCATTTAATTTTTCTGTTAGATTTAAATACTCCCTGTATTTATCAAACTTTAATGACACCATATTTTTAATCTTTATAAATTCCTTTTCTTTAATTTTAAGTTCGTTTAACTTGTCTTTTAATCTATTTATATCTCTTTCCTCTTCTCTTAATCTGTTCAACTCTTCTCTGCATTTTTCTTTATCCCATCCGCTTACGATGTTTTCAATTTCTTTAATCTTATTTCTAATATCTTCCTCATCTACACTATTTAAATAGCTAACAGCTGATATGTATTGGTTATAAAAGCTTTTAAGGTTGTTTAGCTGGATTTTAATGTTCTCTAATATCTCATTTACTGGCTTTCCATTAATTATGTATTTTGATATTTTTTTATTTATTTCATCTAACTGCTCTTTATAATCTTTTAATTTTAGTTCTAACTCTTTAATTTGCCTCTGTTTTTCACAATACAAAGTTTTAATAGCTTTGAGTTTTTCTTCTTCATTAATTTCTCTTTTTAAATTTTCCATGTCTTTTTCAATTTTTTTAATTTTTTTACTTATTTCTTCTAATTCAGCATATTTATTATTTAGTTGAGTTTTATGCTGATTTATTAATTCCATCTTTTTATTTTCATCTATTGGTGTTTTACATAATGGGCATTTTCCTTCAACTTCTTTTAGTTCATCTAAAATTTTCTTTAACCTTTTAATTTCGCTGTTAATCTCTCCAAGTTTTTTATTTAGTTCTATCTTTTCTTTTTGCAGATTTTCAAGAAGTTTCTTTTTTTCTTCTATCTCTTTCAAAGATTTTTCAATACCTCCAATATCAATATTTTTTATCTCATCTAAAAGTTTATTAATTCCTGTTTTTAAATCATTAATATTTTTTTCAATGGACTTTTTCTCTTGAAGAAGTTGTATATACTCTAAATTTAACCTATCGTATTCCTCAGCATCTTTCTCTAATTTTAAATACTTCTCATGGTATTTTTTGCACTTTTCACATATTTTTTTGTATTTTTCAATTTTTTCAAGCTCTTCATTTAGATTTTTGAGCTTTTCAAGTAAATCCTTAATAGTTTCTACTCTTTCAGTTTCTTCTTTTATTTTATTTAGTAAGATATCTAAATTATCAATATCATTCTTATACTTGCTTTTATTGACGAACTCTTTTATTTTTTCAATGTCTTTTTTTATTACCTCCAACTGCTTTGATAATTTTAAATAGTCCTCGTAGTGGATTTTTAACTCCTTCAATCTGTCTTCAATTTCTTTAATCTCATTAATTAATGATTTATATTTTTCATATTCATCTCTATATTTTTCCAATACCTTTTTAGCTTCAACGACAATATTTAAATCGTATTTTAAGTTTTTAAGTTCTTGATTTTTAAGCTCTAATGCTCTTTTTCTTTCTTCAAGTTTATTTGTAAGTTTTTCATATAAAAGCTTTTTATTTTCCCATTCGTTAAATTCCTTCTCGATGTCTTCAAATTCCTTTTTTATTTTGTCCAATTTATTATTAATTTCTACTAACTCTTTATTTTTTTCATTTAATTGGTTTATTTTATTTTTTAAATCTTTTTCATAATTTTCTTTGTAATTAAGCGCTCCCTCAATTTTTCCCAATCTTTTTTCATATTCCCTAATAACCTCCCCCATTTTTTGATAACATTTTTCAAAATCATCTATCCCCAAAAGTTTTGCAACTGTTTCCATTCTTTCAGAAGGTTTTAAAGTTAAAAATTTAGCTATCTCTCCCTGTTTAATGTATATAGAATTTAAAAACATGTTTCTATCAACGCCTAAAATTTCATTTACTGCTTTATTAACTGCACTAATTGTTGTAGCGTAGGGTTTTCCATTCTTATAGAGCTTAGCTCTCCCTTTTCCAGAATCGTACTCTCTAACAACTTTATAGTTATTTCCATTAACTTCAAAATCTAACTCAACATAAACGAATTTTTTTCCTTTGGTTATTATTGTGTCGTAATTAAAATTACTCCCTGCCCCAAACAAGGCAAAAAACACGGCTTCAAAGATGGATGACTTCCCACTACCATTTTCTCCAATAATTGCGACAATCCCTTTGTCAAATTTAACCCTTGAATTGACATGACTTTTAAAGTTATTCATTTTTATTTCCTTTAATATCATATTTATCCCCTAAATTTAGTATTGTAGTAGTCATCTAAAAGCTCTTTCCAATTCTCATTATTTAATAGAGCTTTATACAAACTTAGAACTAAATTTCCATCAACTCCCTGCTTATTTGCATAATCTAATAAAAGTTCTTTAATGTTTATTGATTCAATATCAACATCTGGTACATCGATAAATTCATCATCAACTATAACAGCCCTGTTAATTAAAATCTTATCTTTTAAAGTATCAAACCATGGTTTAAATTCTTTCTTAATCTTTCCAAAAACAACTGGTTTATCTTTACATCTCTCAATTTTATTTACTGCTTCATTAAAAGATTTCTCATCTTTAACATTTACCTCCACAAATTCTCTACATTCAACATTGATTTTTTCTATATCTGAGATATCCAAATCTTCTCCACTAAAATCAACTAAATAAAATCCTTTACCTTCTTTTTTGTAATCTTCATACTCATTCCTGTAAATAATCTCCGTTGAACCACTATATGCCAAAATTCCGTCATTAAATCTTTCTAAAATCCTTTTGTGAATATGTCCCAAAGCATAGTATGAAAATTTTGGTAAATCAAAATATTCAAGCTCATAGTCAATGGGTATATATGGGTTTATTCCCTGATGGAGCATTAATATCTTTTTTTTGTAGTTTTTAGCTTCTGATTCAAATTTTTTTAATTTTTCTAATAACTCCTCTCTTTTACTTTTTTTGTGGTAATATGTTCCACAAACAAATACCTCCTCCCCATTTATCTTTATAACATCTTTCCCATCTAAAATTTTAACATAATCTTTTAGTAGGGATAATGGGGATTCTTCTTCTAATCTTCTTGGCATTTCATGGTTTCCTGCGACAATATAGACCTTTATGTTATTTTCATGCAATTTTTTAAATGCCTGCATAGCTAACCTAATAGCTTTTACAGGAGGTCTTAAATCGTTAAATAAATCTCCACTATGCAAAACAACGTCTGGCTTTATCTCTAAAATCTTTTTTATACATGATATAAATGATTTGTAAATATCTTTTTCTCTATCATCTAAATTATACTGCCTATAACCTAAGTGATTGTCAGCTATATGAACAAACATCATGCTAATCCCTCGTTTTTTCTAAATAAAAACAAACAATAAAATATATAAGTGAATAAAATTTAAATAGATTTGCATTTTTTGTGGATAAGGTGATAATATGAGAGTCATAGGCGTTATTGGTTATAAAAATTCAGGTAAAACAACCCTAATTGAAGAAATTTTAAAACATTCTGATAAAAAAATAGCAGTTATCAAGCACACAAAGGAAGATGTAGAATTAGATAGAGTAGGAACTGATACTTACCGACTATCAAATGCAGGGGCTAAAATAACCGTATTGGCAACAGATAAAAAAACTGTGTTCTTTACAGATAGAATGGATTTGGAAAACATCTTGTCAGTGTTGTCAGATTACAATATAGATTTTGTTATTATAGAGGGTTTTAAAGAGGGTTTAAAAAGGTTGAATATTCCTAAGATAGTTATGCTTAAAGATAAAGAAGGTAATGAGTTGATTGATGACCACACTGCAATGATAATTGAAGATTACAACTACAATATTGATGATGTTTTAAAAGTTATTTATGAAAAAGCTGTTGTCCCAACGATGAATTTAAACTGTGGGCATTGTGGATACAACTGTAAAACATTTGTTAAGGCAGTTGTTAAGGATGAGGCAAAGTGGGACGATTGTGTATTAGCGAAAGGTATAAAAATAATTGTTGATGGTAAAATAATTCCTGCCGTTCCTTTTGTCTCTAAGATTGTTGGTAATACAATTAAAGCAATGATTGAGACATTGAAGGGTGTTGATAATCCAAAACATATTAAGGTTGAGATTGATGTATCTAAGCTGAAATAGTCAAGACCAAAATATTTAAATAATAGTTATGTATTATAGTAAAGTTAGTTGTAATTTAAACATCAATATGGAAAAATATGTGTTTGAATATATGGTTAAAAATTTAAATACCTAACCAAAAAATAAAAAGAGGGATAATAATGGAAAAATACGAAAAAGCAGCAGAGATATTTAAAGCGTTTGGAGACCCAACAAGATTAATGATTTTAAAGTTATTAGCTGAGAATGGAAGCATGTGCGTTTGCAATATAATAGACAAGTTAAAAAAGCCACAGCCAACAATCTCCCACCACTTAAACATTTTAAAGAAGGCAGGAATTGTTAGAGCAAGAAAAGAAGGAACATGGAATTTCTACTACATAGTTGATGATAGAGTTAAGGAAATTATCAAGTTAGTTGATGAATTATAACCATGGGGCTTTACCGTGGGAAGTTAGTTGATAAATTATAAATTCCTCTTTTTTTACTATTTTAATATCAAAACGCAATTTATAATAAATGCACACTTTGTAAAATTATAAATGCCTATTTTTATTATTTCTTCATAGAGGACTTTTATTTATTAATTGATGTTATTAATATTATTGTGATGTTTATGGAATTGAAGAGGAAATTAAAAAGACCATAGGGCTACCGCCCTATTGGGATATCCAGAGGCAACCTCACCTTAATAAAAATAAATGGATGTATCCTAATAGGGAGGCGTAGTCCTCTATGGGGTGAGTATATGGGAATTGAAGAGGAAATTAGAAGGATAGAAGAAGAATTAAAGAAAACACCATATAATAAAGCTACACAGAAACACATTGGTAGGTTAAAAGCAAAATTAGCTAAATTGAGGGAACAAGCTCAAAGTAGAGGGGGAGGCGGAGGAGGAAAGGGCTACGCTGTAAAAAAGAGTGGAGATGCTACTGTGGCTTTTGTTGGATTTCCATCCGTTGGAAAATCCACCCTGCTAAACAAATTAACAAATGCTAAATCAGAAGTTGGAGCTTATGCCTTCACAACCTTAACAATTGTCCCCGGAGTTATGGAGCATAAAGGGGCTAAAATTCAGCTCTTAGATGCTCCTGGAATTATAGTTGGTGCTTCCTCAGGAAAAGGTAGAGGGACTGAGGTTTTATCAGCGGTAAGAAGTGCAGATATGATTTTATTAACCGTAGATATATATACATTGGAACATCTCCCAGTTATTGAAAAAGAACTCTACAATGTTGGAATTAGGTTAGACCAAACCCCTCCTGATGTTAAAATTAAAGTTAAAGAGAGGGGAGGAATTAATGTTAGCTCAACAGTCCCACTAACTCATATAGATGAAGACACGATAGAGGCGATATTAAACGAGTATAGAATACACAATGCAGATGTTGTTATAAGGGAAGATATAACCTTAGAGCAGTTTATTGATGTTGTTGCTGGAAATAGGGTTTATATTCCATCTTTGGTGGTTGTGAATAAAATAGATTTGGCAGATGAAGAATATTTAAAATACATTAAGCAAAAATTAGAGGAATTTGGAAAGGATTATGTTTTAGTTTCTGGAAATAAAGAGATTAACTTAGATTTATTGAAAGATAAAATATACGATAAATTGGGCTTTATAAAAATTTATTTAAAGCCACAAGGGAAAAAGCCGGACTTTGATGAGCCGTTAATTATGAGGAGGGGAGCTACTGTAAAGGATGTTTGTGAAAAACTACATAAGGACTTTGTTAGGAATTTCAGATATGCCCAAGTTTGGGGAAAGTCAGCAAAACATCCAGGGCAGAGGGTTGGTTTAGACCACAAATTAGAGGATGAGGATATATTAACAATTATTATAAAGAGATAAAAATAGAGATAAAAATAATTGAAAATGAACAATAAAAAAATTAGAGATGAAAGTATGGAGATTGAGGGTTATGAAAAAATTATAGAGGCGGGAAAAATAGCTTCTAAGGTTAGAGAGGAAGCAATAAAATTAATAAAACCAGGAGTTAAATTGTTAGAGGTTGCTGAATTTGTTGAAAATAGGATTAAAGAGCTTGGCGGAGAGCCAGCTTTTCCATGCAACATATCAATTAATGAGATAGCCGCCCATTACACACCAAAATTAAATGACAATTTAGAATTTAAGGAGGAAGATGTGGTTAAATTGGACTTAGGGGTTCATGTAGATGGATATATAGCAGATACGGCAATAACAGTGGATTTATCAAACTCTTATAAAGATTTGGTAAAGGCATCTGAGGATGCACTATATACAGTTATTAAAGAGATAAATCCACCAATGAATATTGGAGAGATGGGGAGGATTATCCAAGAGGTTATTGAGAGTTATGGTTATAAGCCAATATCTAACCTCTCTGGGCATGTAATGTATAGGTATGAATTACACACAGGAATTAGCATTCCAAATGTTTATGAAAGAACCAATCAAGTTATTGATGTTGGGGATTTAGTGGCAATAGAGCCATTTGCAACGGATGGCTTTGGAATGGTTAAAGATGGGAATCTTGGAAATATATACAAGTTTTTAGCTAAGAGACCAATTAGATTACCACAAGCAAGAAAACTTTTAGATGTTATAGCAAGGAACTACCCATATTTACCGTTTGCTGAAAGATGGGTTTTGAAAAATGAGAGTGAGAGATTGGCTTTAAACTCCCTAATTAGGGCATCTTGCATTTATGGTTATCCAGTATTAAAGGAGAGAGAGAACGGCATAGTTAGCCAAGCGGAGCATACAATATTAATAACTGAAAATGGTGTTGAGATAACAACAAAATAGATTTGAATAGGGTGTTTTAGGTAGATAATTATGAAGTTTTATGATAGAGAGAAAGAACTTAACTATTTAAAAACCTACTGCCAATTAGAACCAAACTCTATTCTTTTTGTTTATGGTCCTAAGTCATCTGGAAAAACAACAGTAATGCTTAGGGTTATTGAAGAATTATCTAATAATGATGATTTAGTATTTTTCTATTATGATTTGAGGGAATATGCAACACCTACAAAAGATGAATTTATAAATATATTTTTTGAAAAAGGAGATAAAAAATACTTACTAAACAAATTAGAGATTGACTTAAAAATATTCAAATTTGGAATAGAAGAAAATTTTGATTTTAAAAATTTATCTTTAAATGATGTTTTTAATAAAATAAAAGAAAGCATTAAGGAAGTTATTAAAGATGGGAAAAAGCCAATTTTAGTTATAGATGAATTACAGAAGTTGAGGAATATCTACTTCAACGGAGGAAAATCTCTGTTAAATGAATTATTCAATCTATTTGTTCATCTAACTAAGGCAAGACATTTATGCCACGTTATTTGTTTAACATCAGATACTTTGTTTATTGAGGAGATTTATAGAAATTCTGCCTTAAAAAATACCTCAGAATATTATTTAATTGACTGGCTAAGCGAGGAAGATATAGAAAAGATTTTAAAAGAAGAAGGATTCAGCAAAGAAGAGATTGACTACGCTTTAAATTATCTGTCCTTACCTTATGAGATTTCACAATTAATAAATAACAAAAAATTAGGGTTATCTGTAGAAGATACAATAAATCAGTGGATAAATATTGAAAAAGATGCATTAATTTATTTATTAAAGTCGAACAAAGAAAAAAAAGAACGCCTATCAAAAGTTTTAAGTAAGTTTAAAGAAAAAATTGAAGTAGATATAAATAATATTGAGGATGAAATTTTTGAAGATGTTAAGTTTTTAATTAAGAATGAAGTTTTATTCTATGATGTTGTTAATGGAATAATAAAGCCGATTTCAATAATTGAATGGGAAGCAATAAAGAAAGTTTTAGAAGTAATATAAAGTGAGGGATAAGAATGATTATTATCTTAGACAACGGAGGGCAGTATGTTCATAGAATATATAGAAGTTTAAAGTATATTGGAGTTGTCTCAAAGATAGTTCCAAATACAACGCCATTGGAAGAGATTGAAAGCAATGAAGATGTTAAAGGCATTATATTAAGTGGAGGACCAGATATTGAAAAAGCAAAATGTTGTATAGATATTGCTTTAAATGCTAAACTCCCTATTTTGGGAATTTGTTTGGGGCATCAGTTAATTGCACTGGCTTATGGTGGAGAGGTTGGAAGGGCTGAGGCAGAGGAATATGCACTAACAAAGGTTTATGTTGATAAGGAGAACGATTTATTCAAAAATGTTCCAAAGGAGTTTAATGCATGGGCTTCACATAAAGATGAGGTTAAAAAAGTTCCAGATGACTTTGAGATTTTGGCTCACTCAGATATATGTGAAGTTGAGGCGATGAAGCACAAAACAAAACCAATTTATGGAGTCCAATTCCATCCAGAAGTTGCTCACACTGAATATGGTAGCGAGATTTTAAAGAACTTTTGTAAGGTTTGCGGTTATAAGTTTGAATAACATAAGAGTGTGTCCAAGATGCTATCGTTATAGTTAAATATTACTATAACTAAAAATAGTAATATGGTAGCGAAAAGATGGAATTTGAAAATATATGAGGTAAAGGAAGTTTTGGGGGTATTCGATAACGTTATTAAGTATATCACACTGCCAGAGAATTTGAACCCGAAGAAATATTCTATCGAATTGGTACTTAAAGTTTTGGTTGTTAAGGAATTCTTCAAATTATCGTTAAGGGCGATGGAAAATTTAACTGGGGCCTATTTTGGAATAAAAATTAGTAAATCGGTAATTCATTTTTGGGAAAAGAAGCTAAAACCTTATATTTCCGAAATAGTAAATCAGATACTCGAACAACTATGGGATTTCGATTATAATGAAACCTTCATCGACTCAACAAAGTTTTCAAATAAAAGCAAGTCCCAAATAAAAATACACGTGATAACTCGTTATGATTCAATAAATAAGGTTTTATATCCAGTATCAATTAGTTTATCGAAATCAGAGTTGATAATTCCTCGTGGAGAGGGGAGTTTTTATGGGGATGGCGAATACGATGATAAGAAAGTGTTAAATAAAGTAGTTAATTTTGGTTACAATCCGATAATAAAGAGGACTAAAAGAGGAGCGAGGGGATACGGTGCTAAGAAGAGGGATGAAGTATTCGATGAGGAGGTCTATAAGAAAAGAAGTATTTGTGAAGGTTTCTTGGGAGCTTTAACCAACAGATTCGGAGGTAGACTAAATACCTTCTTAGAATCAACAATAATAATTCGAATATTTATAAGAGTACTCATCTATTCCCTAACAATTATGATAAGATATGAATTATAATTATAAAGTATCATCTTGGACACACCCTCTTGGACATAAAACATTAGATACTACTTTGTTTTATTCTCACTCAAAAGAGAGGGTTGAGAAGCTTTTAAAGACAATAAAAAAGATTCTTTAATTTTTTGTTTGTGATTAGTCCCACTGAATAATCATCCATAAAGGACTTTAAAATTCAGCGGGATTTAGTCCCGTGTAAAAAGTAGGTGTAAATATCCATTTTTTAGCTTTCTTTGGAAAATAGTTTTACAAAAAAGTATGACGCGGGGGCCGGGACTTGAACCCGGGCTGGGCGTTGCCCAACGGGATTAGCAGTCCCGCGCCGTACCAGGCTGGGCCACCCCCGCTCTAAAAGCAAACACTAATTGGGTATAAGGGATATATA